>JBCDEB010000007.1:0-83469 GCA_039180005.1 Cyanobacteria bacterium P01_G01_bin.54
CCCCCCCAAAACCCCCCCCCCCCTGGGGGTTGGTGTTTTTTCACGCCGCCCCCCCTACCCCCTGTTGGGTTTTGGGGGGGGGGTTTTGGGGCCTACGCAGTCTGGATGTGCAAAAGTGGGATGCACCCAATCAGCCCGATTCGAGAGCCGTTTAGGGTGCATCATTCGTCAGCACTAGACGCCTTATGGGACAAGCGATAAGAGACCCGGCTCCAAAAGCAAGGGGCTCTCAGCGAGTTGCAGCACTCGTTTGAGCGCGCATTGATGAGAGCCCCTAATCCTCACCCAGTGTCGTAATCGGAGCAACAATCAGGGAAAGGGGATTGCGTGGATCGCTAATTTGCGCTCCATAGCTCGGGGAAAGATAGGGTTGCAGCTCGGGGCGATCGGCGATCGCCGGGCCAAAAAAGCCTAAGCTCAAGGCTCGGAGGTAAGCATGGGCAATTTGCGGGTCAGGGCCAAGCACCGCCTCGGGTAAGGCAATATCCCCTTCGGTCGCCGCCAGGGTCGAAAAATGCGTACCCTTAGCGAGCAAGGCAAGATACTTGTTGGCTTGGTTAAAGCGACTAAAGGGCTGGAGCTGTTCTGCGAGCGCCGGTGTCACTGTATCAGCACCACCGGCTACCCAGACCATCGGCACGGCGATCGCCCCCAACTGCTCCGCCGCAAAAATCTGGCTGGTCAGGGGGTTAATTACAATCACGGCGGCCACCCGCTCCTCCTGAAGACGGGGCAGAGGCTCACTCAGACGCAATGCGGAGCATTGCAGCACCAATGACCAATTGAGCGCCAGCAGGGCATCGGGACAGGCGACAGAGAGGGCCGCAAAATTGATCTCAGCGCCGGCTAACGCGAGCGCTGTATAGGCACCAAAGGACTGACCCAAAACCCCCACCTGCTGGGTATTAAGGCGATCGCCATACTCCTCAGCGAGTTGATCGAGCAAAAACTGAATATCCAAAGGGCGATCGACCAGTTCACTCGGCGGCGTCAGATCCTTCTCGCGACCAGCGGCAAGGGCTTGGATCTGGGCGGCATTACTGCCGGGATGCTCCGGAACCGCCACAACAATGCCATGGCTGGCTAAATGCTGGGCCAGATAGGCAAAGGTCTGACGCTCAGACCCCAAACCATGGGAGATGATCACCAGGGGCATTGGCTCAGCCAGCGCATCCTGGGATTGGCGATCGGGCCAGTAGAGATCAGCCGGGAAGGCTCGCTGACGCTCGCGATCGTTGAGTAATAGCGTCTGACGCTCAAACGTGCGTTCCCCGGACTGACGCAAATCTAGCGGCAACTCGGTCGCCGTTTGCGCAGCCTGTTCTTGGGCTTGGCGCTCAATGCTGGCGATCGCCGCTTCGGTGGCTTCAATCTCCTGGCCCAATTGTCCCACCAAGTCAAAAGCCAGCGTCGAATTAATCCGCAGGCCCGCCACCGGAAACTGGCGCAGCACATTCAAGGGGGTTAGACCGGTTTCCGGATCGGCCGCTGCTAAAATCAGCGCCGCTCGCAAGGCATAAAACCCCGACTGACGCTTCCGGGTCAAGATCAACTCGCCAATCTGCCCCAACACCGCCTCGCCCTGAGGCGAATAGAGAAACTGGGAAATCACCACCGGGCTAATCTCAATCCGAGCATTGAGGGCCTGGCGCAGATCTTGCAGTTGGTCATCATTGAGATAGACCGCCACATCGGCAAAATCGGGCTTAATTTCACCTGTTTCGGCGTAATGGGCCAGGGATTCGACCGCGATCGAAAACTCCAGCGAGCTGACGCTAAAGACAATCGTCTCCGCCGCCCGGGCCGTCCCGCTCCAGAACACCCCACCCAAGCAAACGCCGAGATTCAGCATTACCGCACCCAGCCAACGGGGCAGCATTTGTCGGTTCATGTCATCACCATTTCTTCAACACAACAGAACTCAACCATTGCACCCTATAATGAGAACCTTCTGATTCCCGACCGACCATTCACTACTGGGGTGAGGCGCGATGAGCATTCAAGATCTAACCGGAAAAGACCTCCTGAGCTTAGCGGACTTGAGTGCTGCTCAACTGACGGATATTGTGCAGCTCGCCTCGGATCTTAAATGCGGTAAAACGCAGCTCACCTGCCAGAAAGTGTTGGGACTTCTCTTTTATAAAGCATCCACTCGCACACGGGTCAGTTTTTCAGTGGCGATGTATCAACTGGGGGGCCAGGTGATTGACCTCAACCCCAAAGTAACCCAGGTGGGGCGTGGGGAACCGATTCAAGATACGGCACGGGTACTCGATCGCTACCTGGATATCCTGGCGGTGCGCACCTTTGCCCAGGCGGATCTGGTCACGTTTGCCGAATATGCTCAAATTCCGGTGATCAATGCCCTCACAGATCTTGCCCATCCCTGCCAAATTTTGGCCGATTTGCAAACCATGCAGGAAGAATTTGGTGAGCTGGCAGGGTTAAGCCTGGCCTACCTGGGGGATGGCAATAATGTGGCCCATTCCCTGCTGCTCGGTTGTGCCCTGGCGGGGGTGAATATTACCGTCGCGACGCCGCCCGGCTACTTGCCCAATGCCCAGGTAGTGGAGCAGGCGCAGGCCCTGGCTCAAGGAGGGGCAAAAATTACAGTGACGGAGGATGCGATCGCCGCTGTCAAGGGGGCGAATGTGCTCTATACCGATGTGTGGGCCAGCATGGGCCAGGAAGATTTAGCGGAAAGTCGTGTGCCGTTGTTTGCCCCCTATCAAATTAATCCGGATTGTTTAGCCAAGGCTGATTCGGGGGCGATCGTCCTCCATTGTCTACCCGCCCACCGTGGTGAAGAAATCACCGAAGATGTCATGGAAGGAAGCCAATCCCGCCTCTGGGATCAAGCAGAAAACCGGATGCATGCTCAAAAGGCATTGATGGCGGCACTGTTGGGACTGATTTAGGCGGAGACGAACAAATCTATCTGGATAATAAAATCAGAGTTGCTCAAGAGATGACACAGAGATTCTCTATATGGACGTATCTACAAGGGGTGTTATTTCTGAACAAAATATGATATAGAAATCATCCGAATGAAAAAATTGCTTAATCTATGCTTGAACTTTTACTACTGACTGAACAACCTTGGTGTACCATGAGAAAGTATGAATTTGGTCTTGAATACTTATTAATTAGGGTCTACTGAAAAAGTCCTCAAAGTTATCCTGGATGTTGTATGGCTTACAAATCAAGGGTTCCATCACCTAGATTTCGGGTTTTGACCTTGATTTTCACTTCATGTGCAAGTTTTTTGCACTCAAGGGTTCAAAAGCCTTGCACTTCCTGCATCCGAAAAGTTTCTGAAGCCTCTGTTCTGTAAGTATCCTAGCTTTTTTCAGGAAGCCCTAATTAGTATTAGTCCTCTTGACCTTTTAATGAAGATGTCAGTACCACAAAAAATAGTTGCCTACTTTTTGCAAAGTTACTGTGAGATTTGATGATGAGTATTTCTAATGAAAGAGATCGGTATGAACAGTCAGTGTTTCCCACTTCTAAACGCCGTCTCAGAGAGCCTGTGTTTTTCAATAATGCTGTATATAGTCTTTCCCACTATGGAGATGACATATATAAATTTGAACTTACCCAAGAGGGTAAACCGCGAGATTTGAAGAAGGTTTCTTCTGCCTTGAATGTTAGGCAAGGGAGGAGCATCAGAGCAACTTGTGTATATCAGGGAGAAGTTTATGTTTTTTTTGACCAAGATAAGCATTGGAAATACGAAATTAGATACAAAACCAATAACGACCCTGAGGGGAAGAATTGGCTTCCTCCAGAAGAACAAGGCGCGTCAACTGGGCTAATCGGTGGCTATAAAGATTGGGGGATCATACGAGGTATATTTGGTTCTATTCGGGCAACAGTATTTAACGACAAAATTTACCTATTCTACTGGCGAGATGATCACTTTTTTTATGCAACCTACACCAAAAGTAATGAGACCTGGAGAGAAGTCGGACGTATTTCACCTCCTAGAGTTTCCACCCCCCCCAAACATTACCCATTTTGTGCCGTAGCAACCGTCTTTCGGGCAAACAAGCCAGTGATCTGTTTTGCTGCATACACCCATGAAAGACGTGATTATATACAGATTAGCTATATTAGTGAGGATAATAAAATCGAGTACAGTGTCTGTACTCGCATACTTGATTGGGCGATGTGGGACAATCAATTCTCGATTGGATACGGTTCTATAAAATCAGGACAACAAGCCAATGTAATTCAAATATTTTGTAACAATTCAGGTCTTAAAAATGAATTGCGACGTTTTGAACTCAACGTAGATTCATGTCAAGCTAGTGATTGGATAGATACAGGTATTGACAACTTCCGTGGTAAGTTGTGGCCGTGGCCGGAATCAACATCAAGTTTCTGTGATGTTGTACCCGTCGCTGTACCTACCATTGATGGAAAAAGTTTTCGGCATTATTTAGTTGTGTTGACCTGGGCTGATACCAGAGGTCGACACCCGATACGTGTGCATTACCTCAGTTCCTATGCCTCAGATCTATTTGAATGTGCTTATGAGTCAGAAACCATTAATATGGCAGATGAAGGAGAAACTGGCACCTGGAGTCTTGTGGGTGTAATTGAGGGTGTCCCACCTTTTACTCGTAACGGTCGAGTGGGTAACAACGCAACTTCCTCAGTAAGGTATGGTCAAAGTAGTACAAGACAAATTGAAGTGTCCCAGAGTTTTCAGACATCGGTTAGCCTTACCACTGGTGTAGGAATTAAGCTCGTTGATATTTCCACCCAAATCAAGGACTCATTTGGGACAACAACAACGATGTCCCATTCCTTTACTAAAGGATTTGAGCATACTTTTAGAAACAGTGGAGAAAACCAAGATGGTGAATATGGCTGGCTCATTATTTTAAGACCTTCTATACGTAACCGGAATTATTACCGAAAGTCACAGGATGGCAGTGTTGTAATAGGTGAGTTTGCCGTGACTTGGGTAACAGATGTGTCTATATCTTATAGAGACTATAAGCTGAATGCTCCTTATGAAGGGATGATTGAGCGACAACCCAGTTCAGTGTTGAGGTATTGGCAGAATAATCAGTTTCCAAACTATGATAAAGTTTCTGTCCATCAAGTCAATACTTTGACTGCAACGACCAGGGGAGGCTCCTCCAATATTTCCTTGGCAATTAAAGATGTGATAAGCCAAAAAGTGGAGGGCGCACTGGAACTTAAGTTGAGTGCAAAGGCTGTAATCAAAAAGTTATTTAATATAAACTCCGGGGCAGGATTTAAATTTGAGTCAAAATCAAATGTAACCTCTGTGATCAATGAGTCTATCACTGCCAGATTGGAAGAACTCCCTACTCCACCACCGATAGAGGAGGATCAGGTTATTGAGAGATTAGAGGTAACACCAGCTTGGTTTCTTCCCGAATTGGATGCTACGCTTGAGCCGGGTAGGAGTCGGCCTCATTGGATACCTGATCAATTTTCACAGAAAAAGATGATTCCTTGGTGTTTGTCTTGGAGAGTCAGTTATCCTAGTATTGATATGCAGAAAAGAGAGCAGTGATAGTTATATCTTTCCAAGATTGGTATATCAATATTTGTCCACCAAACCAGAGTTTCAAAGATTTCAGTCTCTCTTCATTCAGACGTTGATTTCATAACCGTTAGGCAGATTCTTTATCGTTACCTGGCAGAATCAGGCAATGCAACTTTCAGAGACTCTGCCTCCTATCATTCAGTTGTTTGCAAGAATACAAGCGGCAGAGCCGTAGCTGATGCATATCGTGGCAGAGCCATAACACGAGAGCAGTTAAACTGTAAGAACCTCGACTTGCGAACCGCCAATTTTGATAATGGAGCCTTCCCCATGCCTCAAACCCTGAAAGCAATTTACCGTAGTGGCACATTCATCCTGCAAACCGCTTGTGATTTGCCAGAAGGGGCTGAGGTTGAGCTTGCGGTGAAATCACCCCAAGTTATTCCTCCCAAGATAGTCGATGTGGAAGCAAAGCAGGACTTCCTAAGACAACTGGTTGCGCGAATGCAGCAAAACCCGATTCCCACTAATGCGCCTCGATTGACACGAGAGATGTTGCATGAACGCTGTTGACACAAACATTTTAATTTATGTCAATGATCCACGTGATCCTCTTAAGCAGGCGATCGCAGCTTCTCTAGTTGCTGGTCTGACAGACGGACTCTTAATTTGGCAGGTTGCCTGCGAGTATCTAGCAGCAAGCCGGAAACTGGAGCCATTGGGATACGAAAGAACACAAGTCTATCAGTACATTCGGGACTTACAACAGGTTTGGTATACAGTCTTGCCAACTTGGGCGTTATTGATCGTTCCGAGAACTTGATGAGCCGTTTTAGCTTATCTCACTGGGATTCTATGCTGCTTGCTTAGAAGCAAATGCTAACACTCTTTATACAGAGGACTTTGGTTATTTAGATATTGATGGACTAAAAATCATCAATCCTTTCAAAGACATCTAAACTCACCGTTGTATAACAATAGCCCACCAAATCAGGGTATCTAATCTCGCCATCCCAATGTTCCTGAAAATACAGGCGGCAGAGCCGCAGATAGTGCGTGTCACGGCAGAGCTATGACACGAGAGACTTGTAAACTAAACTCACCCCAAACTCTGATGACAGAGCGCTCCCCATGCCGCAGCTCCTAAACGCGATCGCCCCGCGTGGCCCATTCAAGTTAGTCCTTGTCACAACAATGGCCATGTTGGCGTTTGCTGCTAATTCATTGCTCTGCCGGGAAGCCTTGGCATCGGGAAATATCGGTGCTGCCAGTTTCACCTTGGTGCGCATTGTCTCTGGCGCTGTTGTGCTTGCCCTGCTACTGCTAGCCAAACGCCGTACCTTTACCATTGCGGGTAAATGGCGCTCAGCGTCGGCTCTCTTTGGCTATGCAGCCACCTTTTCTTACGCCTATGTGACCTTGAGTGCCGCCACGGGTGCGTTGCTTTTATTCGGCGCGGTTCAAGTCACCATGATTGCCTACGGGTTGTGGGCTGGAGAACGCCTCAATCTTCGCCAGGTCATTGGTTCTTTATTTGCTGCCGGTGGGTTGGTCTGGTTGCTGCTGCCGGGGGTTGAGTCTCCGCCGCTACTGGGGGCAGTGCTCATGCTTTTTGCCGGGTTTTCTTGGGGCGTGTATTCCTTGCTGGGGCGGGGCGAGCAAGAGCCAACTATTGCAACGGCCGGCAATTTTATTCGCGCCACTCCCTTAGCAATGATCTTGCTCATGCCGTTTAGCGCCAGCGAAGCCAATAATGTGGCTGGCTTCGGGTATGCAATGGCGTCGGGCGCGTTGGCCTCGGGCATGGGGTATGCATTGTGGTATGCCGTTCTGCCCTCGTTGCCTGCGACCACGGCGGCGTCGGTTCAGTTAAGCGCTCCCATTCTGGCTGCGCTTGGAGGAGTGCTGCTTTTGGGAGAGGCGATGACCTTTCGGTTCGTGGTGGCATCTGTTGTTGTCCTGGGTGGCATCGCGCTATTTATTTGCAGCAAAACCCGATTCCCACCCATGCGCCTCGATTAGCACGAGAGATACTGCATGAACGTGATCAACACAAATATACCAATACAAATACTGGACTAATGTCAACGGCTCACAGTGATCCACGTCCTGTTCGTTACCGGGCTTTACCCAGTAATGTAACCCTAGATGCTCCGCCGCCTGCCGTTCAGCGGTTCGCCAGAAGGCAGGCGACAGCGCCAAAACGATTACGTTTCACAACTGTGTCATCACATCAGGGGTTTTCTCCCCAAAACAGACATTAGCCCGACCTTGCCAAAAGCAACTAGTAGTGATACCCACCGCTCGGTGCACAGACTCCCCAAATACTTGTCACCCATTCACCCTCAAAAATATGCGCTTCGCCCATATTCTTCACAATTGTGCAGTAGATTGGAAAGGGCGCATCTACCAACCCTGACTCACCATGGCATCTTCCCACTTTACTCAAACTCAACCTGTCCAAACTGTCCAGGCGAATTCTGCCGTACGCTATCAGGGCACCCCTGACGTTGACGGAGCCTGGCTCGATCCTAGAGATCCGTTGACCCTGCTGAGCGTCGCTGTTGTGTTCGGCTTCACCGTGGCGATCGCCGCGATCAAAAGTTAGTGTCGCTCATTGGCTCAAAGCCCTATTATCGTATTTAAGGTTCACCAACCCTTGTTGATGAATTCAGACGCGTTATCCTGCTCCGTAAAGCCGTTCCCTTCACCCATGACGCGCCTCCGCTAAACCATTCCTCAAAGCCCACAGGCGGATTTTAACCCCTGATTCTACCGAAAACCCCGAACCCCATGGGCTCAGATCCTTTGTCAAAATGAAGAGGAATACATCTTCTGGTTGAGGGAGTCCCTATGAGCTTTTCCGTCAAATCACTTTACGATTGGTATCGCAACACGCTACGCAACCCAAAGTATCGCTGGTGGATCATTGTGGGTACACTGGCCTACATTGTCAGCCCAATTGATATTGCCCCAGACTTTTTGCCCTTCGTCGGTCAAATCGATGACACGATGATTGTCTCACTCCTGTTCGTAGAAGTCGCCCAGATGGTGATGGAGTTTACCCGCAACAAGCGCAATGCGACCGTAGACAGTTCCGAAGCCCCCAGCAGCGAAACCAGCGGCACTGTAGATGTGAATGCCGTTTCCGTTGAAGAATCTTGAGGTCAAGGGCAATGCAGATTTTGATTGTCGAGGATGATGCAGAAATTGCTCAGTTGCTCCATAGCACCTTGACAAGGGAAGGGTTTGCTTGCGATCGCGCCGCCGATGGTCAACAAGCCCTCACCCTGGTTCAAACCCAGCCCCCTGATTTGCTCATTCTTGATCTGATGTTGCCCCGCCTCGATGGTTTAGAGGTCTGTAGCCGCATTCGTCAAATGCCCACCGAAAAAGATCCCTACATCCTGATGCTGACCGCTCGGGGTGAAGAAATTGACCGCGTGATTGGTCTCTCGACGGGGGCAGATGACTACATGGTCAAACCCTTTAGCCCCCGAGAACTGGTCGCACGGGTTCGGGCACTGTTACGCCGTAGCCTCCGGGGCGACAAAAACCGGAGCTATCAAACCCGCCATTTGTCTCTGGATCTCGACCAGCGCCTGGCCAGCCGTCACCTGCCTGAGGAGCCGGAGGAGAGCTTAGACCTAACCGCCTTGGAATTTAATCTGCTGGCCGCCTTAATGAGCCATCCGGGTCGGGTCTGGACCCGCCCCCAACTGATTGAGCAACTCTGGGGCGATGACTTCTTTGGCGATGAGCGGGTGGTGGATACCCACGTGGGGCGGTTGCGCAAAAAGGTTGAATTTGACCCGGCGCATCCCCAATTCATCAAGACAGTGATCGGTTTGGGCTACAAGTTTGAAGATGAGACGGTCTAGGGTTTAGGTTAAACCATCAAAAGGGAGAGGGGCGATCGCCCCTCTCCCTTGCCATTCTTGCAGGCTCAATTCGCAGACAGGTTGAAGCGCGAAACATTGCGGACAAAAACCCCAGCCTACACAGGGGAGGGTTTGAAACCCTCCTCTACATTTTTCTAGTGCTGCGCAAGCCTAGCCTAAGCTTGCCACTTCTGAGCGACTAGCTCAGCCAAGTCCACAACACGCTGGGAATAGCCCCATTCATTGTCGTACCAACCCACGACCTTCACCATGTCACCATCCATGACCATGGTGAGGCTCGCGTCGGCGATCGAGGAGCAATCTGTCCCCCGATAGTCACAGGAAACCAACGGTAAATCGTTATAGCCCAATACCCCTTTGAGTGGCCCTTCTGAGGCTTCTTTGAGCGCCTTATTCACTTCATCCACAAAGGTCTTTTTCTCAACCTGAGCCACCAGGTCCACAATAGAAACGTTGGGTGTCGGCACCCGTAGCGCAATGCCATTAAGTTTGCCCTTCATCTCCGGGATCACCAACGCAACGGCCTTGGCTGCTCCTGTGGTGGTCGGCACAATATTGACCGCCGCTGCCCGTGCCCGGCGTAAGTCGCGGTGACTTGCATCCAGCAGACGCTGGTCACCCGTGTAGCTATGGGTAGTGGTCATCGTGCCCTTGATGATGCCAAAGTTCTCATGAATGACTTTGACGATTGGGGCGAGACAGTTGGTGGTACAACTCGCATTGCTGACAACCTTCTGCTTACCATGCTCATAATCATGATGGTTCACCCCGATGACGAACGTTCCTACATTCCCACCTTTGCCAGGAGCGGTGATCAGAACCTGCTTTGCACCTGCCACAATGTGCTTTGAGGCCTTCTCTTCAGTAACAAAAACCCCCGTCGATTCGATGATTAGATCAACGTTCCATTCTCCCCACGGTAAATTCAGGGGGTTGCGATCAGAGACGCATTTGATGGTTTTACCATTCACCGTCAAGGAGTTCTCGTCTGCATCGATCTGCGCATCCAACCTCCCTAACATGGAGTCATATCTCAAGAGGTGGGCGTTTGTCCTGGGATCAGAAGTATCATTGATCCCCACCACATCGAGTTGGGTATTTTCACGGCCGAGCCAGCATCGTAGGAAATTCCTGCCAATCCGCCCAAATCCATTGATTGCTACTCTAATCACTTGCGTCTTGCCCTCTAAAATCTAGATTCAGTAACATTAAATAATTCTTTAATGATTCAAATCATATCGCAAAGCCTGACGAAATCTATCGGGGGCAGGCAGAAATTTTTGTGTCGGGGCCGAATCAATAGCCCAATCCCTGAGCCATTATGGCTTTCGCTATGTTGTCCGTATGGTGCTAGGCCAGCAATCGGGCGAAAGAGTGGACTTTTCCTACGGACGGAGGATTATAAGGGTTGAAGAGTGGAAAAACAACCTCTCGCCTGCTAAGTTGCATAGCATTATGTGGGATTCTAAGCTGGAAAACTTGACCCAGTAACTCACGAATTGGCTGTGGGTTCGCCCAGAATCGCAAATCCTGATAATATGGCGCGTGATTGCGACATCCTTAAAAATACGGTGTGTGAGGAAATTAGATGTCCAAGACAATTAACTTGCGGGGTCAGCCCGTTCATTTTATTGGCATTGGCGGCATTGGTATGTCTGCTCTAGCCTATATTCTGGCAGAGCGGAAGATTCCTGTCTCAGGCTCAGATGTCCGTGCGACTCATATCACCCGACGACTCGAGTCGGTTGGAGCCAATATTTTTACCGAGCAACGCCCGGAAAACCTAACGATTTTTCAAGATGAGACTGTTGCAACGGCACCACCAGCAACGGCTCATTCTGCCCCATTCAATTCTGTTCCGTCAAATGGGCAGGCGATCGCCCTTGCTGAGCCGCCTGTGCAACCGCAGGGGGTGACCCCCCAAGTGGTCTGCTCGACGGCTATTCGTCCCAATAACGCTGAGTATTGCGCGGCCCTAGAGCGAGACTATCCCATTTTTCATCGTTCGGATGTCCTGGCGGCCCTCATCAAAGAGTATGAAAGTATCGCGGTAGCGGGAACCCATGGTAAAACCACCACTAGCAGTCTGATTGCTTATATTCTGCTCCATGCTGGCGTTGATCCCACCGTGGTGGTCGGCGGTGAGGTGGAGGCGATCGGCGGCAATGCCCGTTTGGGTCATGGCCGTTACTTGGTCGCTGAAGCCGACGAATCAGATGGGTCGTTGGTCAAGATGCATCCCAAGCTGGGGGTAATCACCAATATCGAGCTCGATCACCCGGATCATTACACCGATCTCCATGCGGTGGTGGACGTTTTTAAAACCTTTGAGCGCCATAGTCAGACCCTCATTGCCTGTATCGATTGTGGCGTAATTAGAGAACATCTCCAGCCCCAAATCACCTACAGTCTCGATCCAACTTTGGGGGCAGACTACACCGTGCAGGATGTGAACTATCAGGGCACTGGCACTCAGGCGACTATTGTGGAGCGTGGCCAAGTCCTGGGCAAGCTGAATTTACCCCTGCTCGGTCGTCATAATCTAAGCAATACACTGGCGGCGATCGCGGTCGCTCGCTATGTCGGTTTGGAATTTACGCCGATTGCTGCGGCGATCGCCGAGTTCAAAGGAGCCAAACGCCGTTTTGAAGTACGGGGTCAAGTCAAGGGGATGACCTTTGTCGATGACTACGCCCATCATCCCAGTGAACTACAAGCCACGTTGGCTGCGGCACGCTTGCGAGTACAAATCCCCAACGGGAGTACAGCCTATCGTCTCATTGCTGTATTTCAACCCCATCGCTACAGCCGAACGGCAACCTTTTTTGAGGAATTTGTCCAGTCTTTTGGCGAGGCGGATGTAATTGTTATTACAGACATTTACAGTGCGGGGGAAGTCAACACCCATGCGATTTCGGGTGAGCGACTCGCCAACGCCATCGCCCAGCAGCATCAACAGGTGTTCTACCAGCCCACCGTGCTGGATGCTCGAGAATTTCTGCAAACCTTCCTCCAAACCGGAGATTTTGTTTTATTTTTGGGGGCAGGGAATCTCAACCAGCAGATTACCCCATTAATTGAACATTTCACCCATCATTAGGTAATTTTCCAGTCTGCCTTTCGCCCGTTGATGCCCTCTCCCCTAAACCACCATGACGCTTTCTTGTGAGACATTACGCCCAGAGTTGACTGTCCTCGATAAACACACGCCCACCGCTATTCCCTTACCCGGAACCGATTGCCGGATTCATCCCAATTTTCGCTTGGCTGAACTAACCTCTTTTCGGGTGGGTGGAGCAGCCGACTGGTTTGTTACCCCCCGCACTGTCTATGACCTCCAAGCAAGTCTGAACTGGGCCCAGCGGCATGATCTGCCGATCACCGTTCTTGGGGCAGGCTCAAACTTGCTCATTAGCGATTGTGGCGTCCCCGGTCTGGTTGTCAGTACTCGATATCTCAAACAAACTCAGTTTGATGAAGCCAGGGGGCAGTTTACGGCTAGTGCTGGTGAACCACTGCCCAAAATCGCCTGGCGGGTGGCCAAGCGAGGATGGCGGGGCTTTGAATGGGCCATCGGCATTCCCGGTACAGTTGGCGGAGCTGTGGTGATGAATGCAGGGGCCCATCAGGGCAGTGTTTCAGATCGCTTAGTCAATGTCCGGGTGATGGATACAGCAGGTCATATTCTCACTCTCACTCCCGATCTCCTGCGCTATTCCTACCGTCATTCCAGTTTGCAAGGTACTAATTATGTTGTACTAGATGCCACATTTGCCCTCAACCCGGGCCACGATCGCGCCCAGGTTATGGCCGAAACCAATGCCAACTTGCAAAAGCGCAAGCAATCCCAACCCTATCACCTGCCCAGTTGTGGCAGTGTCTTCCGTAATCCTCAGTCCCATGCTGCGGGCTGGCTGATTGAGCAACTGGGTCTCAAAGGCTATCAAATTGGGGGAGCACAAGTAGCTCATCGTCACGCCAATTTTATCCTCAACTGTGATAATGCAACGGCCCAAGACATCTTCAATGTCATTCGCTATGTGCAAGCTCAAGTCGAAGAGCATTGGTCACTGACCCTGCAACCAGAAGTCAAGTTTCTCGGAGAGTTCTAAAGGAATCATTGGCTCAAATGCCTTAGGGACTCTCAGCCCATAACTCTTCAATCCTGTTAGAGTAAGGTTATCGTCCCTGCTTATCCTTTAGAGCAGGCTTTTGCTCAAGAGTCTCGCAATGCTTCAGTCATAATTGGATGAAACGCCCTACAATTTTCAAGTATTAATCATCAACGTGTAAGCACAGCAAGGTAACAATGACCCAAGGAAAAGGATTAGGTTTTGGTCTGGGCAAAATGAAAGAGCTCACCGAAGCCTTCAAGAAGGCCCAACAAGTTCAACAAGATGCGAAACGTCTCCAGGAAGAGCTAGAGGCAATGGAAATTTCTGGACAGGATAGCGAGGGACTCGTAACGGTCGTCCTTAGCGGTAACCAGGAACCTCGACGTGTTGAGGTAGCAGATGCTGCTCTCACCAAAGATGCCCAAGCCCTCTCTGCTGTTGTGTTTGAGGCAATGCAAGATGCCTATACTAAATCTACCGAAACCATGCGGGAGCGGATGGAAGATTTGACTAGTGGTTTGAATCTACCAGGACTCTAATCCTGAACGTTTAGCGGTCACAGTGCAAGGTTCAGAATGATTGGGAAACAAGTATCCTGCGAATCTTGAACGGGTTCATAGTTGATACTATCCCGTGCTAAGGCTAATTCTCTGATAGGCGAAATCGTAGGGGCTGGGTTTTCCTGCCCTGCGCCAGTCTGAGGCATTCTGTAACCAACCTACTGTGATTCCTGACCCGACAGCCTATTGAACCATCATCCCGCATGGGTCTCCTGGACAGGCGCTGGGCAGGCAGACTTACCCCTAAAAGGTTCAGTATCTTGATGCTGAACATAAACGCCCCTACCGTGATCAGGAGAGATTGGCAGGGGATAATCCTAGGTATGCCTATTGGGGTTGTGGCTGGCTAGGGATCACTTGGAGTTGCGGCAGCTCAGCGATCGCATTATAGAACCTTTCTGATAATGCTTTTGTTCCATCATCGGTCAGATTCACAGGATCAGTAAAGGCAGCCGCCGAAAGGTCGTTGAATAGTGGGTAATAGTTCAGAATTTTGACATTGTTGGGGAAGGCCTTCTCCAACTCATTGTTGCTAAGCTCTAGTTGAGCATAGCCTTCGGGGATCAGGGTTTGATAGTTCTCGGGCAAGGTGCTGGCGATCGCGGCTTCAGTTGAGGTGTAATTATCGACATCAATCCCCGTAATCTCAGGCTGCAAACTCACAATTAGGGGAACTCGGGCCCCAGCACAAAGCTGAATCAGTTGCTTCATGTTCTGGCGATAGCGTTGGACACGCTCATCAAGATCTGCTCCATCCTCAGGCAGGTAGTCTAACCAATCTGCATTCGCGGAAGCCAAAGGCAATGCCTGTTGAGGAAGTGAAGGTTGGGGTTTGAGCAGATAAAACTGAATGGCTTTAAAGGTTCTTGTGTTACGAATAAACTCAAGAAACGGCCGAGTCACAGACTGCCATGCACTCTGGAGTGGTTTCTCGATGCGTTGGGTGATCGGCTCCAAAATAGCCATCTCCTGATCACTGGCAAGCATCAAGTCATCATAGCCATTCATCACCACAATGACATCGGGTTGATAGGGCAGGATTTCCAACGCCACCTGAGCCAATTGATTACCCGAGGCATAGCCGGGAACCGCAGCATTGATAACATGATACGTCCCCGATTTGAGTTGCCGAGGCAACGATTGAATCGCTTGGAGCCCAGCGGCAGTATTCGGCAAGGTTGTAGGCTTATATTTCTCCGGCGATTGCTTTTGCTGTGCTAAGCGAGCTTGGAGGCGCTGCTCTAACCGCCGGGCAATGGTTTGTTCATCGGCTTTCAGCCCCTGACCAAAGGTAGCTGAGCTCCCCAAAAGAAAAATCCGCACCTCGCCTGGGGGTTTCTCTCGCGGTAAGGGCTCGGGTGCGCGAAACCCCTGGGGATTAATTGCCCAATAGTTGCTGTTTTGTTCATCTTTTAGGCGATACCCCATCGACCAGTCGGGTTGAACATTGAGCTGGCCTGTTGAACGCCCCGAAACCGACTTCCCGTTCGGACTAAGCATCTGCAACTGGTAGGCGTAGACATCAGCGGGCTGACCCTTGTAACTCGCGAGCTTGGCACGCTCACCCGTAAGGACGAGCACAACCCACACGCCCAACTCGATCCCTACTCCAATTAACAATAGCCAACCAAGGGTCTTCCAAACTTGGAGTCCTGACTTGCTCCGTCGAAAAGTGTACGGATTACGATGTTTTCTAAACATAGGGGGGAATGAAGAAGGAGCGGTAGAGCGTCTCGTGCAGGATTAAATTAACATATAACGTTTCGTCCCACTATCAACGCATTCCTCGGAGGGGATTACATCCTATGGCCTATCGCCTTCTTTTCGTCTGCCTGGGCAACATCTGTCGTTCGCCCTCAGCCGAGAACATCATGACTCATCTGCTCGCCCAAGCGGGTCAAACTGACGACATCATTTGTGATTCGGCGGGAACGTCCAGTTATCATATTGGTGCAACACCCGATCGCCGGATGCAAGCTGCTGCAGCCAAGCGGGGCATTCAGCTAGCCGGCCGTGCCCGTCAATTTACCGCAGCCGACTTTGAGAACTTTGATCTAATCTTGGCCATGGATCGGGATAACTATCGCAACATTCTGGCCCTCGATCGCACCGGACAATACGCCGACAAGGTCAAGATGATGTGCGACTATGCTACCGACCATCCAGATTCGGACGTACCTGACCCCTACTATGGCGGCGAGGCGGGCTTTAACTATGTCATCGATTTACTTCTTGATGCCTGTGGCGGTCTGCTAAAGACCCTTGCGGATTAACCCTCTTTTTTAAAACCCGGAGTCGGGAGGGTTTCCAACCCCTGCGTGAACTTAATTAAAGCTGAAAAACTTACCCTACGTGAGTTCTGGATAAGTAGACACTGAAACTCAGCAGAAACCATACTGGCTCCGGTATTGCCGGAGTCTGAGGGGGCAATCTCCCCTTCAGCGGGAGGTGTCGGGGGGCTGGCCCCCTGACAACCGGGTTTGACAACGAGATTTCAAGGCTTTGAGGAATACGATCGCTTCGCTTAAACAGAACTCACATTACCCTGTATAGAATCGAGACCGTGGCAGGCGAGACGCCTGCCACAGTTGTTAATCCTTTCTGTCTGCGGTTTAGAGAGCCTGCCTCAATCGCCCTCAGGACATAGGTTTTATGCTTAAGTTCACGCTAATGGTTTCAAACCCTCCCCTACTGGTTAGAATCGTTCCTGTGTAAGGGCGGGGTTTCTCTGCCCAGGCCCATTGTGGGACAAACTGACCCATAGACAATAGGTTGCAGAATGTATCGAGCGGGCGCAGGGTCGGGTCTCCCAACCCCTACGCGAGAACCATCAGGTTTTCTTTTTTTGTCTCCCTAACATAAAACAGCCCTAACTCTACTGAAACAAACATAGGGGGAACGCCCCTGCTGCATCCCGAAGCGGATTCTAGATCAGGTGTTACTGAGCAGATGGTGCTGAATCGCAAAGCGAACCAGCGTGGTTCGGTTGGGCGTGTGGGTTTTGCGTAGGAGGTTGCTGACATATTTCTCCACCGTGCGGGGGCTTAGGTGGAGTGTTTTGCCCATATCGGTATTGGAGCAGCCCTGAATGAGGAGTTCGAGAACTTCATGTTCTCGACCCGTTAAGGGCTCAATCTCAATGCCTAGCGTTGTTACATCCGTATCCTCGTGGAATTCTTCCCAATAACCTGATGCGACCGGTGCGGGGTCTGGCATTATCGTTGAGGGTGAACTCACGCCCCCCTGCGCCTGCTCGGGGGAGGCATATTGGTTAAAGCGGAGTTCTGCTTGCATAATTTGCGATCGCGCCAGTAAATTTTGCACCACCGCCAAGAGCTCCTCAAGTTCAAAGGGTTTGGGCAAATAGGCATCACAGCCGACCTTATACCCCTGAATGCGATCGGCGGTGGCCACACATTCCGTCAAGAAGACCACGGGAATCAGGCGATATTCCGGTCGCTTGCGCAGGGTTTTCACCAACGTGTAGCCATCCATGAGTGGCATTTTAATATCCGCAATAATTAGATGCGGATGGTAGATGGAGAGTTGGCGTAGCGCTTCCTCACCATCCTGAGCAGGAATGATACTATAGCCCGCCTCTAGTTCCAGGTAGTCTTGAATGGCTCGACGAATCGCCAAGTTATCATCCGCCACGAGAATCGACAGGGGCATGGTTGAGCAAGGGTAGCGTGGATGGCTAGGTTTAAGCGGTTTCGACCCACTGCACCTGGACGGTACTGGGGTCTCCCCAGTGACCCGCCGTGAGCTGAATGCCACGCTCGTTATAGACGAGATGACGCACAATCTTGTAGAGGGTCTCAACGGACTGGGGTGCACCAATGGCTGTAGCGATCGCGGCTAAGTTCTGGGTTGCAGCGGTGGTCTGCAAATGCTGAACGGCTAGCCGTTGGAGATCGAGCACTGCAGCGGCTGCTTTTTTACCCGCTTCCACACCCGGCTGATGGTAAGCATTAATATTGACCAGACTAGCGTAGAAACCGACCGCCCGTTCATAGAGTGCAATCAAGGCACCCACGGTCTGGGCATTGACTTCCCCTATTGTGATCGTAATCGAATCTCGCTGGTTTTCATAGAGGGCTTGGCGGGTTCCCTGTAAAAAGCCCGACAGATAATCGCCGCTCGTAATCCCCGGATCAAGTTCAATCGAG
Organism: Cyanobacteria bacterium P01_G01_bin.54; assembly: GCA_039180005.1. GTDB lineage: Bacteria > Cyanobacteriota > Cyanobacteriia > Cyanobacteriales > Spirulinaceae > SIO3F2. Next base: position 18,274 of record JBCDEB010000007.1, read on the forward strand.
GCACCAGCGCGATCGTGGAGGACTTCAATAAAGGTGGCAAAAAAGTTGGGAACCCCCTCCCTGAGTTGCTGTACGTAGGCATGTTGATCGGTAGAGCCCTTGTTGCCATAGACAGCAATCCCCTGATACACCGCCTTGCCCTCCAGATCCGTTTCTTTCCCGAGCGACTCCATGACGAGCTGCTGGAGGTAGCGACTAAAGAGGGCAAGGCGATCTTTGTAGGGCAGAATCACCATGTCCTTCGCGCCTTTGCCATTGCCTGCAAAATACCAGGCCAAGGCCAGGAGGGCGGCGGGATTGTTTTGCAGTTCGGGCACCCGAGTCAAGGCATCCATCTGTTTCGCCCCCGCGAGGAGCCCAGGAATGTCCACCTTTTGCAAGGCTGCCGCCACCAATCCTACTGCTGAGAGCTCTGAGGTGCGACCGCCCACCCAGTCATGCATCGGGAAGGTGGTCAGCCAGCCCTCGGTTTTGGCCAGGGTTTCCAGCTTAGAGCCAAGACCGGTGATCGCCACCGCCTGAGCCGGGAAGTCTAAATTGCGGGACTTAAAAGCGGCTTGAACTTCGAGCATCCCGTTGCGGGTTTCTGGGGTGCCACCGGACTTGGAGATGACCAGCACTAAGGTTGAGGCGAGGCGATCGCCTAGGTTGGCCAGGGTTTGATCAATACCAGCGGGGTCGCTATTGTCAATAAAGTGAATCGCCAGCGGCGGATTGGGGGGATTCAAGGCTTGAGCGACAAATTGGGGTCCGAGGGCTGAACCGCCAATCCCAATCGAGAGAATCTCGGTGAATCGTTTCGCTTGGGGCGGACAAATCGTGCCACTGTGAACTTGACGGGTGAAGGTTTCAATTGAGTCGAGGGTGGAGGTGATCGCGTCTTTGAGCTCTGCGGTTGGCGCAAGGTCAGCATCCCGGAGCCAATAATGGCCGACCATCCGGTTTTCGTCAGGGTTGGCGATCGCTCCCCCTTCTAAGGCCTGCATTTGCGCAAAAGCCGCCTCAAATTTAGGCTGCATTGCCTTGAGAAAAAACTCATCGAAGCGCATTCGACTGACATCGAGGAAGAAGTCTAGATCTGCATTGAAGTACAGCCAATCTTGGTAGCGTTGCCACAGCGCGGCAGAGTCCATAGTCTAACCCTCAGTTCTCTTTTCACGTTCAAGTGTAAGCGAGAGCCTGCCGGGCAAGGGAGGAGAATTCACCTTTTGCAATTTCAGAATGACCCGTGCGGAGTTCAAAGTTCAAAGTTCAGAGTTCAAAGTGCTTATATAGCAGGTATTCTGGGGATTTTAAATAGATATGCAATCAGGATTCAGGCTGAGATTGCAGCAAGCACTTGACCTGGGCGATCGCCGCTGCGGGGCTGGCAATATTGAGTTGCTCTCCCGGCTCCTTGCCCAGACTCCAATAGTGGGCGTCATAGCCCCATTGGCAATCGTGTTGTTTGCGGGAGGCAAACGCGCCCCCTAAGAGCACCAGGGTTTCAACATTGAAAGCGGCAGCCGCGTGCATCAGCATACTAGAGTTACTAATCACCAAATCGGCGGTGGCGACGAGGGCAAAAGTCTGACGGAGACTGAGTTGCCCCGTCCAGTCCCAGAGGTTGGGCTGGGCACCAGCCCCTTGCATCATCTCAACAGCGGCGGCGCGATCGCCCCCACCTCCCACCAGCACCACGCTCACTGTTTGCCAGTTTGCCAGTTCAGCGGCCAAGACTTGATAGGACGCCAGAGGCCAGTAGCGCTCATCTAGCCCTGAGCCTGGGCCGATAATCATGCGATGGCGGTCTGAGGCAATCCTCCGCCACCGTTGCTCAGCCGCCGCTTGTTCAGGAACCGTGAGGAAGAGTTGGGGTCGGGCAGCGGGTAGCGCTGTTGCCCCCAGAAGCGTGGCAAACCGGAGCGCCGATCGCCCCACCTGGAGCTGGGGGTCATAGTCAATCCAGTCATGGGCGGCGATCGCCCCGCCCGCATAGCCCCGCACACCCAGACGATAGGGAATGCCAGCCCGCAGCAACAACATTGCCCCCCAAGGGCTACCAAAAATATCAATACCCACATCAGCTTTAAAATCCCGCAGTGCAAAAAGCTCTGGAGAGGTGAGCAGATAGCGCCAGCGCCGCCATAGACTCTGTTGGGAAACCCCCTTGTTATGCCAAGGGGCATTGATGGGCAAAATCCGATCGACAAAGGGATTCTGCTCTAGGGTCGGTACATTCCAATGGCCCACACCCACCCAAATCTCAGCTTGGGGGTAGCGTTGCTTGAGGGCTGCAAACAGCGGCGTAATGATCAGCAGATCACCGAGGTCATTGTTGCGTAGGATAAAAATTCGTTGGGGAATCTCCGGTTTGTGCCCCTTCACACCCCACCGCCATAGGAGCAAAATAAGGGTCAGTATCGCCCGGCCCGGCCAAGATTGAATCAATCGCAAGCGTCGGAGCAGATTCAAACCGTTGATGCGCATTGGCTAGGCATGGATAGGCGATTAAAGCTTCACCTCAATATCCACACCAGCCGGGAGATCTAACTTCATCAAAGCATCAATCGTCTTAGACGAGGGCTGATAAATATCAATAATGCGGCGGTGGGTCCGCGTCTCAAAATGCTCGCGAGAATCTTTATCAACGTGAGGCGAACGAAGCAAGCAATAAATTTTGCGCTTGGTAGGTAGGGGAATCGGGCCGATCGCTGTAGCATTGGTACGGTTGGCCGTATCGACAATCTTTTCGCAGGAGGTATCGAGAAGGCGGCGATCGAACGCTTTAAGGCGAATACGGATTTTTTGTTGTTGGAGCGTAGCCATGATGGATTACCAGAGATTAAATTTTCAAGGTACAAAAAAAGAGCCGAAGCGGGGTATTGAACCCCGCTTGCTTGGGAAAGTTTAGGGCGTGTCGTCAGTTAGAGTCAGAAGCCTTACAGGACAAGCGGTAGAGCACCCGACCCGAGCAATAGGAAAAGAGGCTGTCAGTCAGTCTGACGACAGCCCCTAGGTGTCGCTAGAATCTTCAACGATCTCAGAGACAACGCCTGCACCAATGGTACGACCGCCTTCTCGGATGGCGAAGCGCATTTCTTTCTCAATCGCCACGGGGGTAATCAGTGTCACTGTCATCTTGATACGATCGCCCGGCATGACCATTTCCACATCCGAGCCATCATCAGCGGTGTAGCTATCGATTGTGCCCGTCACATCCGTGGTACGCACATAGAACTGGGGACGATAGCCCTTAAAGAACGGCGTATGACGGCCCCCTTCCTCCTTGGTCAGGATATAAACCTCACCTTTGAACTTGGTATGAGGTGTAATAGAGCCGGGCTTGCAAAGCACCATACCCCGCTCAATTTCCTCCTTTTGGATGCCCCGCAGGAGTACACCGACGTTGTCACCGGCCAGACCTTCATCCAAGGTCTTCTGGAACATCTCAACCCCGGTCACGGTCACTTTGCGAGTATCTTTGAGACCGACAATTTCGATTTCTTCACCAACCTTGACCTTGCCCCGTTCGATCCGGCCAGTGGCAACGGTTCCCCGACCGGTAATCGAGAACACATCCTCAACCGCCATCAAGAAAGCCTTATCTACCTCACGGGGGGGCGTCGGAATACTTTCGTCCACTGCTTCCATGAGCTTGAGGATTTTCTCCTTCCATTCGCCGCCTTTTTCAATTGCCATCAGGGCAGAGCCAATCACAATGGGAACATCATCACCGGGAAAGTCATATTCGGTAAGAAGTTCACGCACTTCTAGCTCAACGAGTTCTAGAAGCTCTTCATCATCAACCTGGTCTTCTTTGTTGAGGAACACCACCAATGCGGGTACACCGACTTGCTTAGCGAGCAAAATGTGCTCACGGGTCTGGGGCATGGGGCCATCGGCAGCCGAGACCACCAGGATCGCACCATCCATCTGGGCTGCACCCGTGATCATGTTCTTCACATAGTCTGCGTGACCGGGGCAGTCCACGTGAGCGTAGTGACGACTCTCCGTCTGATACTCCACGTGGGCAGTATTGATGGTGATCCCACGCGCTTTTTCTTCTGGAGCCGCATCAATATCTTCGTAGTTCTTCAACTCAGCATTGCCTGCATCCGCCAAGGTCATTGTGATTGCTGCTGTGAGTGTGGTTTTGCCGTGGTCAACGTGACCGATCGTACCGATGTTGACGTGGTCTTTGTTCCGTTCGAATTTTTCGCGTGCCATTGACTATATCGTTCCTTATTCTCTGTTAAAGGGTGTGTTTGTGTCGTTGATTTTGCATTTAGGAGCAGGATTGGATCACGTAAGGCTATCCAAATTCCATATTCTAATACATTAATCGCTAGGTATGAACCATATTTTTGGCAGCGATCGCCTCCGCCACATGCGGCGGCACTTCTGCATATTGTTTGAACTCCATGGAGAAAATACCGCGCCCCTGCGTCTTAGAGCGGATATCCGTCGCATAGCCAAACATTTCTGCCAAAGGTACTTTAGCAGAAACCTTTGCTTGGCCGGCTTCAGAGTTCATGCCTTCGATTTGACCCCGACGCGAGTTCAAATCCCCCATCACCTCCCCCAGAAAGTCCTCCGGGATCTCGACCTCCACTTCCATAATTGGCTCTAGGAGCGCGGGGGAAGCCTTTTGAATCGCTTCCCGCATTCCCATCGAGCCGGCGATTTTGAAGGCCATCTCCGAAGAGTCCACATCGTGGTAAGAGCCATCGACCAAGGTTGCTTTGACATCGATGGTTGGGTAGCCCGCAATCACGCCGGAGTCACAGGCTTCTTTAACGCCCTGTTGTACAGCGGGGATGTATTCTTTGGGAATCGAACCACCCACAATTTTGGACTCAAAGACAAAACCACTCCCCGGCTCCCCCGGTTCAAGGTCTAAGACAACGTGACCATACTGGCCTTTACCCCCGCTCTGGCGCACAAACTTGGCATCCGCATGGGATGCTTGGCGGATCGTTTCTCGATAGGCCACCTGGGGTTGACCCACCGCTGCTTCGACTTTGAATTCCCGCAGCATACGATCGACCAAAATTTCCAGGTGCAATTCACCCATCCCCGCAATCACAGTTTGATTGGTCTCGGGGTCAACGCTGACTCGAAAGGTGGGGTCTTCGTCGGAGAGGGATTGCAGCGCTTTGCCCAGCTTGTCCATGTCTTGCTTGGTCTGGGGCTCGACTGCCACGGAAATAACCGGCTCTGGAATATACAGGGATTCCAACATAATCGGCTGGTCTTGATCACAAAGGGTATCGCCAGTGATCGTATCTTTGAGCCCGATCGCCGCGCCCAAGTCCCCCGCCCGTAACTCATTCACTTCGATGCGATCGTTGGACTTCATGATAATCAGGCGTGAAATCCGTTCCTTCTTGTCTTTGGTGGCGTTGTAGGCATAGCTCCCTTTGGTGAGCACGCCAGAATAGACCCGCAAGAAGGTTAAGCGCCCGTAAGGGTCAGCAGCAATTTTGAAGGCTAAGGCGGAAAATGGGGCTGCGTCATCCGACGGCCGAGTGGCTTCGGTTTCGTCTGGCAATAAACCAGTAATGGGTGGCACATCCAGGGGTGAGGGCAGATAATCGACCACAGCATCTAGGAGCAGTTGCACCCCCTTGTTTTTAAAGGCGGAACCACAGAGCAGCGGCATGATTGTGCCGTCGATTGTCCCTTGGCGTAAAGCCCGGATAATATCGGTTTCAGCCAGCTCTTCGGTCTCCAGATACTGCTCTAGCAATCCTTCATCGGTTTCGGCGACAGCCTCCAAGAGAGCACCCCGATATTCCAGGGCAAGTTCCGCCACCGCTTCCGGGATCTCGGTCACCTCAATCTCGGTGCCGAGATCATTGGTATAGAGATGGGCCTGCATCCGCACCAGATCCACAATGCCCCGAAACTCACTCTCGCTGCCAATCGGGATTTGGATGGGGATCGCATTGGCTTGGAGCCGCTCCCGAATCTGCTCATGAACCTTGAAGAAGTTCGCGCCAGTGCGATCCATCTTGTTGACAAAAGCAATCCGGGGCACGTTGTAACGGTTCGCCTGCCGCCAGACGGTCTCGGATTGGGGCTGTACCCCTCCGACAGAGCAAAAGACGGCGATCACACCATCGAGCACCCGCATCGATCGCTCCACCTCAATGGTGAAGTCCACGTGACCGGGCGTGTCAATAATGTTGATGCGGCGATCGCGCCAACTGGTACTAATTGCCGCCGCCGTAATCGTAATACCCCGCTCTCGCTCCTGCTCCATCCAGTCCGTGACTGCGTTACCATCATGGACTTCCCCGATCTTATGAACCATGCCGGAGTAGAACAAAATCCGCTCCGTGGTTGTGGTTTTACCCGCATCAATATGAGCCGCAATGCCAATATTGCGAACGCTGTCCAGGGGAATTGTCCGTGCCATAGAAACCTCCGATCGAGCAGCAGCGATGAGCCACAAGAGAAACTCTACTCAGGTTGGATCGAGTTGGGTTCCAACTCGGTTCACATTTGCCTGGGTTGGGTCGGGAAAGCGATCGCCCGAGTACCGTAACCTCGCAAACGAGATGGGATAGAAGCGAATCGTGTAGGGTGTGTCAATGCCCATCGAATCAGGCATTCAGGGATTTTCAGACTGCAAACAATCTAACTGTGCCACGCCAAGATCCTAGTAGCGATAGTGTGCGAATGCCTTGTTTGCCTCTGCCATACGGTGTGTCTCTTCCCGTTTACGAATCGAGCCGCCCGTTTCGTTCGCTGCATCCATAATTTCGTTGGCGAGTTTAACTGCCATATTTTTACCCGCCCGCTCTCGCGAGAAGCGTACCAGCCAACGCAGCGCCAGCGTCGTACCACGATTGGGTCGCACCTCCATCGGGACTTGGTAGGTTGCCCCACCGACCCGTCTCGCCTTTACCTCAACAAGCGGTGTAATATTTTTGATCGCCTCTTCAAAAACCTCTAATGGCTCATTTCCAGTACGTTCATTGATGAGTTTGAACGCCTTATAGATTAAGCCGTAGGCCAAGGCTTTCTTGCCATCCAGCATTAGGCGACGGACGGTCATGCTGACCAAGCGGCTGTTATAAACCGGATCGGGGGGAACAGGACGTTTTTTAACAACTCTACGGCGGGACATGGGTAATTTTGGATTTGGGGGTGAATTATGTGAATTGAGATATAAGTTCGCAGTTACCAGTTTGGAGTTCGCAATTCCTCTACTCAGAAACGCTTGCCAACGGTAACAATTCAGCGTTTAGGGTGGGCATTGCCCGCCACAGGGCATTGAAACGTAAGGATAAGAAATAGGTTTAGGGTGGGCAATGCCCACCACAGGGGGACTGTAATTCAAGCGGGACATTGACAAAGCATCAACCAATAACAGATTTCGACTGTTGAAATTACTCAATGTCCCGAAAAAGCTATTCTTTCGGACGCTTCGCACCATACTTAGAGCGCCCCTGGCGGCGATCCTTGACGCCGGTCGCATCCAATGTGCCCCGAATGATGTGATAACGCACACCGGGAAGATCCTTGACTCGACCCCCCCGAATCAGAACGACTGAATGCTCTTGGAGGTTATGACCAATGCCAGGAATATAAGCTGTTACCTCGAAACCAGAGGTGAGACGAACCCGTGCCACCTTGCGGAGGGCAGAATTGGGCTTCTTGGGGGTTGTGGTGTAGACACGGGTACAAACGCCACGCCGCTGGGGGCATTCCTTGAGGGCAGGAGATTTAGTTTTCTTTTGGGCGACGGATCGCTCACTCCGAATGAGCTGCTGAATCGTGGGCATGGGTTGGAGACTGGGGTATTTAGAGAATGACGATGTCGGGCAAGTTTTTTGAATGTCACAGTCTCCCATCATACTCAAGTCCTATTTTCGATGTCAAGGCACTGCTTTAACATCAAAGAGCCGCTTCAGAACCGCCTGATCTAGTGCAGCGTCATAATTGCAAGGAGGAGTTGGTCTCTTCTGAAATACGGGTCATATCAGCGCTTCAGCGTTCACCAAACTCTATTTTTAGCGTTGACAGATCATATAGAAGTGTAGAGAGTCGGACATAAGCCGGATTCTGTTCGCAATGGATGGTTATCTATCTGGGAGGCCAGTTACCTGGCCCCTCTAGCGGTTCAACCAATTGCGGGGCGGGCAAAAGACCAACCCTTGCCCCTCCGCCCTTGCTCCCGACCGGGGTTTACCGAGCCAGCACCTCTCGATGCTGCTGGTACGCTCTTACCGCACCTTTGCACCCTTACCTTTTTCAGTGATCAGTTAACAGTGGCCAGTTATCAATTGCTGATAACTGTTAACTGCATCACTGAATCACTGATAAGGCGGTATGTTTCTGTGGCACTCTCCTCACGCTCACGCGCACTGGGCGTTACCCAGCAAGTCTGGTCTTTGGGGAGTCCGGACTTTCCTCAATGTAGACCCGAGGGGCTACATTGCAACCATCTCGCCAACTCTCTACCGTTTCAGTTTAGTGAGTTTTAGCTCAGAGGAACAACCGACGATCGCGTCTGTTGATCCAGCAACGCTAAATTGGTTTGCACGGTGGCTTGGAGGGTTTGGGTTAACCCATCGACTGTGGCGGTGCGATCGCGGTGATAGTCCGACCAATGATCAGCGAGGTTCACGGGCTCACCGAGCTTGATATAGGCACGGCGATGGCTCTTGGCTTTGGGCTGATCGATCGCAAACACCTCGCGCTCTAGGCGAGTCAAGGTATCGAGAAACCGCTCAGGGGTGGGGATTTCTGCTACATAGCCATCGTAGAGGGCATCAAAATTAAGCAGGCGCAACACATCCCGATAGATGGCATCATGACCGGGAGCCGGCTCGTCTTCAGCCTCAATTAAAAAGAGAATTTTATAGACACGCTCCCGTACCGGCAGGTTTTCATTGGGGGCGATCGCCAGCTTTTGCTCACAGATGGTGAGAATAAGCTGGCGAATATGCTGAATCCGTTGATTGAGGTCGGCACCTGCTGCGGTCACTTGATATTCTTGCTCAATGCGGCGCAGCACCGCTTCCCCCACAACCCGCAGTCGTGGATACAATGCCCCCGTTTCGGGAGCGATCGCTAACTGCTGCTCTAGCTGCGTCAGGGTTTGTTCAATGACCGCTTCCATCGGACGTACATAGCGGTATTTGAGGCTGACCGGGATCACGTAGCAGTTGGGAGGTACCTCACCCGTACGCTTGGCAATACGCGCGATCGCCTGAAATGGCATTTGGACCGCACCGGAGCGAAAGGGCATCACCGTATCATTTTGGAAGGAGCAACCCCCTTCGGCAAAAATCACCAACCGGGTGTGGGGCTGCTGCAACAGCGCTAGGGTATGGGCAATGCTGGCGCGATCGCCCACGCCTCGGCGGATGGAATAGGCCCCCAAGCGTTGAATAATCTTGCCCTGCATGCCCTTAAACGTGCCATCTGCCGCCAAAAAGTGCAGCAGTTCACTCGCCTTGGCTCCCAGCATAAACATCACGATCGGATCATCAAAGGTGGGATGGTTGGGCAGCAGCACCACCCGCTCCCCTCGGAGCGATCGCAGCATTGCCAAATCCTCCCGGCTCACTCGGGGCGACACCCGAAAGAGGACTCGACCAATCACAGGCGAAAGACTCTGTACCAGCCGCGTGAAGCAGGGATTTAAACGCGACGGGTAAAACTCGGCATTGGGCATAATGGCAAAGCGTCTGAAATCAGCATTAATGCCTCTAGCGTAAGGGGTTGGGGCCGCTTACGCAGGCGTGGGGCGTGGCAGTTCCTAAACTGCTTCGGTTTATACTTGTTCTGAATCTGTATCTGCTGACTGACTCGACCCAGAGACACGGTTCGTTTCAGGAGAAATCGTGTCTGGAGTCGCAGTGTCTAGGACATTAAGCTGGGGTTCTGCGCCTGGATCTACCTCACGATCGCGCATCGGCACGTCTTCTGCTGGCGCATCATCGTCTTCATCTAAATCATCAATGAAACGGCTCACCATCTCACGCATAAAATCGAAGCGAGAAAAGCGGGTGTTGCCCTGCCAATGTTGCTGAGCCTCGATCGTGCGCGTCTTCAAGGCCAGACTCAAACCCGACAAACCCTCCTCATAAAAGTGCACAGGAATCTCTTCGAGTTCTGGGGTCGGTTTTTGTTCTAGGATTTCAAAATAGTCGCTCATTGCCGCCTCGCGCTCTACTTCATCCGCGTGCTGCTCCCGAATCTCATCTAAGTCCGACTCAATTTTGTCCGCTTTGGATAGAGACACCTCTGCATCCCGTTCATCGAAAAAGCGATCGTAGGGGGTTTCTGCTTGCTCTCGCGCCTCAGGTTGACTGGCATCGAGCAAGCGGTTAACCACCCGAAGTTTATAAACCTGTGCCGCCCGCCGATTGATCCGTTTGTCAAAAAACTCAATCGCCGCTAGGGCCCGATCAAAGGAGCGCAAATCCAACATCAAGTCCTCTCCTCGAATGCGGAATTGTCCTAGCGCGATCGGTCGCTGATCTTTGGGAACTTTGTTGTATGACCGGTCAAAGTGAATCTTTTTGGCTTCATTCTCGTAGAGCCATTGCCAAGCCTCAAGCCAAGGAATGTAGCTGACGCAGCGAAGCTTCTTGAACACCCCCAAAACTGTTTTTTTATTGGTGATGTGGTAGTAAAGACGGGCGGGCTGTACCGGCTCACCCGTATAGTTCACCATCATCTTCTTGCGATTGTTAGTCGTTTCTGGAGCAAACATGGCACACCTCGGCGAAGGATAGAGGCATAGTATAGGTCTTGAGGAACCGTAACCGAGTAAATCTTCTCCAATCGTTTTAAGAGCGATCGTTACGACGGATTCAAGATTCTAAACCGATTATTCGTGAACCGCCCAAACCGTAGCATACCAGGATTGGACAACCGCCTCCGTAGGCTGACGCTTGCTGATACTCTAGGGTATTGGGCAGGCCGACAAACTTTTGTAATGACCCGGTGATAATTTTGCCCGCGCCCCTGAGGGGAGAAACATTATCACTGTGTTGAATTGATGTAGTAGAGAAGGACTCAAGAAGAATGCTCTTAGATTTAACAGGGAAGAAAGCCCTCGTCACCGGGATCGCCAATAATCGTTCGATCGCCTGGGGCATTGCCCAGCAACTCCATGCGGCGGGGGCCGAGCTCGGCGTGACCTATCTTCCCGATGACAAGGGCAAGTTTGAGAAGAAAGTCCGCTCCTTGGTTGAACCCCTTAATCCCACCGTGTTTACCCCCTGTAATGTGCAGGATGATACGCAAATTGCTTCGGCCTTCAAGGTTGTGGAAGAAACGTGGGGCACGTTTGATATTCTCATCCATTGCCTCGCCTTTGCCCACAAAGAGGATCTCACCGGAGAATTTAGTGCCACCTCCCGTAGCGGTTTTGCAACGGCATTGGAGATTAGCAGCTATTCGCTAAACGCATTAGCACGAGCCGCCAAACCCTTGATGAATGAGGGCGGCGCGATCGCCACCCTCACCTATCTCGGCGGTGTGAAAGTCATCCCTAACTACAATGTGATGGGGGTTGCTAAGGCCGCGTTGGAGATGAGCGTCCGCTATCTTGCCTCGGAGCTTGGCCCTGCGGGCATCCGTGTCAATGGGATTTCCGCCGGGCCCATCCGTACCCTTGCCTCTTCAGCGGTGGGCGGAATTCTGGACATGATTCGCCATGTGGAAGAAACCGCCCCGCTGCGCCGCACTGTTACCCAGGAAGAAGTGGGCAATGCCGCCACGTTCCTCTGTAGCGATCTCGCCAGCGGGATCACGGGGCAAATTGTTTATGTCGATTCTGGCTACGAGATTATGGGGATGTGAGGTCAGCTCACCGTTGGTCATGCGCAGTTTTTCGCCCAGAGACGATGACTGAATTGGCCGCCCACACCCCGAACCCACCCCGGTCGGCGCTGCGCTTGACCGCCCCTCCCGAGAGGGGATGTTCTTCCCTGAAATCTCTCCTCAACAACGACCCATGCAATTGAGCGATCGCCCCATCCCCACTACCGTACCTGCGCCAGCACTTGCCCGCACCGCGACCGTGCATCGTCAGACCGGCGAAACTGATGTTCACGTCACGGTTGGCTTAGATGGCACCGGGCAATGTCAAACCAAGACAGGGGTTCCATTCCTGGATCATATGCTGCACCAACTGGCCTCCCACGGGCTGATTGACTTGGAGATCCAGGCGGTGGGGGACTGGGAGATTGATGATCACCATACCAATGAAGATGTAGGGATTACGCTGGGACAAGCGCTGGCTAAATCTTTGGGCGATCGCAAGGGCATCCACCGCTTTGGGCATTTTATTGCACCGCTCGATGAGGCTCTTGTCGAGGTGGTGCTGGACTTCTCCGGACGACCTCACTTGAGCTATGGTCTGGAGATTCCCACAGAGCGGGTCGGCCAATATGATACTCAGCTCGTGCGGGAGTTTTTTGTGGCGATCGTTAACCATAGTCAGCTCACCTTGCATATCCGCCAACTGGCAGGGATCAATTCTCACCACATTATTGAGGCGACGTTTAAAGCGTTTGCCCGAGCAATGCGCATGGCGATCGCCATTGACCCTCGCCGGGCTCAGCAAATCCCCAGCTCTAAGGGGGTGTTGTAAGCGAATCTCCCCCTAAAGACGCTGAGAAAGGGCTATATATGAAAAGTAGGGGATTGGGGAAATGCCATGCAGATCGATGAAGCCCTACAAGTGATTAATCAGACGTTAGAGCTCCACACGGGCAAATCACTGACTGGGCCAGAACGGGAAGTCTTAATTGCGGCTTGGCAGAACCAAGTTTACAGTGCGATCGCCGAAGAGCTGTTTCTCAGTGAGGGTTATATTCGGGATGTCGCCTCACGCCTCTGGAAGCGCCTGTCGGGCATTTTTGGCCTCAAAATCAGTAAATCCACCTTCCGAGAGTTTTGTCAGCATTCCCTCACAATTCCCCATGCCCCGCTGCCCCTTGAAGGTTCCATACTGATCGTAGACGACCTACCCGCAAATCTCAGGCTGCTGGCCAGCATCCTCCGAGACGCGGGACACCACGTCAAGGCCGCAACCAATGGCCAAATGGCGCTCAAAGCCCTTGAGCGTCATACCCCTGATCTGATTTTGCTCGATATAAAAATGCCCGGTATGGATGGTTACACGATTTGTAATCTACTCAAAAAGAATCCTCAAACCCAAACCATTCCCGTGATCTTTTTAAGTGCACTAGAGGATGTTGAAGACAAAATGCGGGCGTTCGAAGTCGGTGGTGTGGACTATATTACTAAGCCGTTTCAAGTTGCAGAGGTTCTGGCTCGAATCAAAACGCAACTCTTGCTGATGCAAAAACATCGTCAACTAGCTGAAGAAATTCTTGAGCACCAACAAACAGCAGAAGTTCTCTACCAGTCCCGCACCTTGTTGGCCAATGTGATCAACACCACTGCGGCAGGGATTCTCGTGCTAGAAACGATCCGGAATGGGATAACGGGTCAGATCGAGGATTTTCATTGCGTCGTCGCCAATCCGGCGATCGCTGGACTCCTAGGGAAACCGCCTGGAACCCTCATGGGTCGCTCTGGACTTAAGACAATGCTGCAGCAGCTCGATCCCGGTTTGGTCTCCGCACTGCTGAAACTGTTTGAGACGGGTCAGCGCTTTGAGCGAGAGTTCTGCAATCACCGTCATTCCCCCCCACGCTGGTATAGCGTCACCGCTATCCGTTTAGGCAATGGTCTGCATCTTAGTCTGCAAGAGATCACTGCCTACAAATCGGGCCGGTGATGCATCTGTTATTTGCCGAAGAGATGACTTGGGGTTAGCAAAGAGATGACTTTATCCGACGGCTGAATCTTACGCTCTTACCTATGCTTAGGTTCATACGCCATCCCTAAGACCACGGGTAAATGGCTTAAATCAATCAAAGGTCAGAATGCAGCGTCCAACAGACCCAAGGTTGAACTGAACATAGTAGCTATGAGATTCATCGTTATGGTTAAGCAGATTCAGCGAGATCCCCTTGACAACCGCCCTCCCCATCCCTGCACAGGACAGGTCACAGGGTCATCGATCGCCGTCAAACACCCCTATGCCATCCCTATTTGGGGCGGCATCCTCACAACGCTCGGAGAGGTTGGGGCTTCGCTCACCGCAAGGCTTGTGACGCCCCAAGGCTCACGATATGTGATCGGTACGATCATCTCTCCCACCTTACCGTGCTGGGCTGCTGCAGACTGTGATGGTGAGCTTTTAGCGTTGATTTCAGGCACTGGGTTTGCGCCCTCGGGTGGGGTCTATTTTACTCAGGTTCCCACGCTACTGAGCTATCGTGGGACTTTAGGGAGCTCTGTCAAGATTGTCACGGGTCGGTTTAATAGCATGGGTGCTGGCACTCAATCCACCCTACCGGTGTATAACCTTGTCCGTCTCTTTCGTCTTTATGGTGGGCTGGTTCGTTGGCCGTCCTTCGCGCCAGGGGCGTTTTCCTTTGATACTCCCTTTGCCAACACCACCCTGACACCCGCAGCCGAGAATGCAGCAGCCTCAAACGAATGGGTACAAGTGTTTCAAAGCTTGATGACTGCTCCTTTATCTAAGGATGAGTCGATAGCGGTAAAACGCAAAATTCCCTAAGAGTACTCCTTGGAAATCATCATCCCGAGGCAGGCGGGACGCCTGCGCTACGGTTTATTCTCCGTAATATCCGTAGCGCGGGCATCTTGCCCGCCACTCACAACGCTCATTTCTGGAGTACTTTTTTCCTTGGAATACTCTAAAGCCGATCGCCAATCAATTGACTCATTCGCGCTAGATCCAACACTTCAGCCAAAGTTGCTTCATCCATCAGACCTTTCTCCAGCACGATCGCCCGAATGGATTTACCAGTGGCCAGCGATTCCTTGGCCACCTCAGCGGCCTTGAGGTAGCCGATATGGGTGTTCAGGGCCGTCACCAGGGAGAGACTGCCTTCGGCGTAGGCTTGGCAACGATCGCGGTTGGCGGTAATGCCAGCCAGCGACCGATCGCGAAGGGCCTGCAAGGCTTTGCCTAAAATCTCGATGCTGTGGATCAGGTCGTAGGCAATTAAGGGCATCATCACGTTGAGTTCGAGCTGACCGGCCTGGGCGGCGAGGGCGATCGCCATGTCATAACCCATCACCTGGAAGGCGACCATCGAGATCATCTCCGCCATCACCGGGTTGTATTTACCGGGCATAATCGATGATCCTGGCTGAACCGGCGGCAGTTGGATCTCCTTGAAGCCGGTGGTGGGACCCGAATCCATCAGGCGCAAGTCATGGGAGATTTTAGCGAGGTCCTGGGCCAGGTTGCGCAGAGTCCCTGAGACGTTCACAAACGGTGCCATGCTTTGCATTGCGGCCATCAGATGGGGGGCAGGGGTCAGGGGCTGTCCGACAAACTCCGAGAGCAGCTCGGCAACGCGACCCCGATAGTCGGGATGGGTATTCATGCCGGTGCCTGCCGCGCTGCCGCCCAGGCCCAAGACGCAGAGATCTTCTGCGGCCAGTTTCAGCCGCCGCAGATGGTCGCTCAAAATGCGTGCCCAGGCCCGAAAGCCTTCCCCCAGACGCACAGGTACGGCGTCTTGTAAATGCGTACGCCCCGATTTAACGATGTCTTGGAATTCAATCGCTTTGGTGTTTAAGGTGGCGATCGCGCTATCCAGGGCGGGGTAAAGGGTGTGAGCGAGGGCCAGCAGCGCCCCGATCCGGATCGCGGTGGGAATCACATCGTTGGTGGACTGGCCATAATTGACATGGTCGTTGGGGCTGAGGCGCTCATAATTGCCCTTGCGATCGCCTAAAATTTCCAGCGCCCGATTGGCCAACACTTCGTTGAGATTCATATGGTGGGAGGTTCCGGCCCCCGCTTGGTAGACATCCACCACAAACTGCTCTCGCCACTGCCCCTGCAACATCTCATCGGCAGCCTGGACGATCGCCGCGCTAAAGTCCGGGGGAATGCAGCCGAGCTCTCCATTGGCGATCGCCGTGGCCTTTTTGATCAGCAGACCTGCATCGACGTAAGTGGGTAGGGGCTTAAGACCACTAATCGGGAAATTTTCGGTGGCGCGCTGGGTTTGAATCCCGTAATAGGCCGTATCGGGCAGTTGGCGATCGCCCATTGAATCCCGTTCCACTCGATAACCTTGATCCATGACTCTACTCCCGATTGTTGCCGCAACCCACATCAAAAACTCAGTTATCATAGCGGACTTTGGCACGGAAAAAACCCTTGCTGCCAAGCAGCAAGGGTCGATGTTAGCAGATGAAATTGTTGGATCTAGCGAGATTCAGTCTCGGCTACCGCCACCGATAATGATGATCAGGCGCAGCAGGAAGATAAATAGGTTGATGTAGGTCAAATACATTGACAGGGCCGCCGAAAGGTATTGCTCGTCCCGATAGGTACGGGGCAGGATGTAGAAATCAAACACCGCCATGCCCGAGAAGATCAGCACACCGGCACCGGAGATGCCCACTTCAAAAAAGGTCGGCGTGATCACACCAAAGAAACCCAGCACAAATTGAGCAACCAGTACCACCAGCAGACCAATCAGACCAATAGAGAGCGTTTTGCCAAGGGCAATGCCATCTTGATCAGACAAGTTAGAGCCAATGCTCTGGCCGGCAATAAAGGCGATACCACAGCCCAGCGCAGCCAAGCCAACGCCTTGAAGACCGACCGATGACCTCAACGCCATAAACACCAAACAACTGAGGGTATAACCGGAGAGCAGGCTGTAGACGGTCAACAATGGTAGAGCCAGGCTGTTGTTGGCCTTTTCAGCAATACCCCGTACCACAAAGAAGAGTGCAAATTGAGCGATGAGGGCAACCCAGACGGTCGACATGAAGAGACCCGGATTGGTCTGGAGTACACCCAGGCCACCGTAGGTTCCCACAGCGGTCATCACCAGACCACCGCCGACGAAAGGAAGCGCGTTGGCAATGACGTTGGGCCCCACCAGGCTGGATTGCCCCGCTTTCTGCATTGCCGCGAGAAAATTACTGTTGTTTGCCATAGGAAACGTTGTCGTCAGTTCATCGAAATGTAATTTTTCTCTATTGTATCGTTGCGGTTTGGGGAGTGGGATGGGTCGTAAGATCGGTTTAACGTCACCCAACCCTTATGGATCGGGTTGAGATTCTAGATAGGACAGAAATTCGAGGAGTTCGTTGTCATCAAGGCGTTGGCGCGATCGCTTACCGTAGGTCTGCAAAAGGTAACTTCGCCCCTGCTCATTCGTCCAACCGAGGCGCTTCATCTCGAGGTTAGTACGAGCAATGATGTCGGTGAAATCGATCGTGCCGTTGGGCATCACCTTGGGACTCGAACTCGGTGGCTTTGGGGTTGGGGTCGGGGCGACTTCAGCCGGGTTGATGAGGGGGTCGAGCCCAAACTGCTCTGAGCTGGGCATCGCGCCCACGGTTGAAGGGGCTGAATCTGGAGGCACCAGCGCTGGAGACATCGGCTCTGATTCTGGCGATGGCGGTACCGCAGTTGAGACTGTTGATGTGATGGGTGCTGACGGTGGGGAGATGGGGGGCGGCGACTCCGGTTCTGGTGAGGGGGGAGGAGCGGTAATGGTTGTTGCTGCAGTCATCGCTGGAGGAGCAGGGGCAACATCTGTTGGCGTCTTGGCCAGAGACGGCTCGTTGGGAGGGGTCGAGGGGACGGATGGGTGAAATGCAACGCCATTGTTGGCATGGGCAGGGGGGTTGGGCGAGACAGCCAACAGCGGGGGCACACCGATCTGCGCTAAGAGCGCAAGGGCGCGATCGCGGGCCTGGTCTTCGGCAGTCTCTAAGCTGGGGGCAGCACTCAGTCCCGAGGCAACGGGTAATCCAGCCTGCTCAATTGAGCAGCGCACCAAGTATTGGCCATGCTCAACCCCCACCAATTCACTGACCAGAGTGCAATGGGGATACGTGGTTCGAAAGGCGCTCAGAGATGTCATCGAATTCGATTGATCAAAAAATCATACTAATTCACTTAATTCTACGTTTTTTTACCAACAATTTGCCAAAACGCCCCTTAAACCTAACAATGTTTAGGCGGGTGGTGTCTTGATGAAAGCAACGATTGCAGACTTCAGTCACACATTCAAAGTAGACTTGAGTCGAAACAGTTTTAGGGCGTGTCATCACTGAACCCCAGAAGCCTAACGGGGCAAACGATTACGTGCCCGACCCAAAAGCAAGTTAGGGGCTATGAGCCAGTCGTAGCAACCATTCGGGATCTAACTGAATAACAACCCCTAGGTTGAACACCAGTTGAGTCCAGCAATCGGCGTTCCGATTGAAATTTTTCCGTTGATGGTTAGGTCTCCTCTCCCCTCAACCCTCTCGCTCTTTGCCGTCTAAATGTTTCGCTCGGGACTTCGCTCAGGGCATTGATTGGCTCCTTGCCCTTGCGTCTTGCTCAGGATCATTGAAGCGCTGCTGCAACTGTCATTCTGACGCTGTGATTATCTCCCGCTTCGCTTCCCACCGCCTCTACTCTCGGGTTCTACCCTGTTGTTGTTCCCCTGACGCTCTGGACATTGTCCAGACTCCTCAATTCACTAGACTGTACACAAAACCATGGAATTTTCAATCGCTACATTACTCGCGCAGTTTAGCAATGACAAACAGGTCAGCGCGACGGTTCTAGAACGGAAGCTCGGCTGTGATGATGAGCTGAGTGCCCAGAAACTCAATATTGCCCTAGACGCCTTATCCAAAGTCGGCGTCCTGGGCATCGAAGACGAAGGGTATCGTCGTCAGGCTCAGGACGGGGTTGTGGAAGCCAAACTGCGGTGCTCGAGTAAGGGCTTTTGCTTTGCGATTCAGGACGAAGAAGGCGCAGAAGATATCTATGTGCGGGAGAGTTATCTGAGCAATGCCTGGAATGGCGATCGTGTCCTGGTGGAAATCATCAAAGAAGGGAGTCGTCGTCGCTCGCCCGAAGGGTCAGTGCAGGTCATTCTGGATCGAGCGAATCCCTCCCTGCTGGCCCGGGTCAAAAAGGTTGCCCAGAGCTACAGAGCTGTCCCTCTTGACGATCGCCTGCTCTTTGAAATTAATCTCTCCGGCGAACCCGAGCATTTAGAGTCCGCGCTGGATCATCTGGTTCATGTGGAGATCGAACGCTACCCCCTGGGTCAACATCCCCCTCTAGGCAAAGTGACCAAGATTCTGGGCTCCGATGCCGAAGCCGCCAACGACACCGATATTGTCGCCTGCAAACATGATTTACCCCAGAACTTTAGCGACAAGATCACAGAAGCGGCCAAAGCAACGCCAAAACCCGCTTCATCAGGCAAGATTGCCAAGGCCGAGATTCAGAAGCGCCTTGATCTGCGTCCAGTGTTAACCGTGACCCTAGAAGATGAGCGATCGCTCAAGTATAGTAACCAGCTCGATGTGATTGAGAATGCCTTTAGTCTGGAGCCCCTGGATGACGATCGCTGGTATTTGGGCATTCATATTGCCGACTTTTCCCATTACATCGACTATGAAACTCCCCTTGATATTGAAGCCAAACGGCGGGGCACCGCCGTTTATCTGGGGGATGTGGGTCTGCCCCTACTACCGGAGAGCTTCACCCGGCGCTGTTCCTTCTTAGTCGACCAAGAACGATTGGCGATCACCTTGATGATGACCATCGACAAAACGGGTCAAGTGGTGGAATTTGGCATTCAGCCCAGCGTGATTAAAGTTGATCATCACCTCACTTATCAGCAGGCGCAAACCTACTTGAGTGAGCAGGAGACGCCGCCCGATCACTTGGCAGCGGCCATCGAATTGCTCGAGCAGCTCTGCTTTACCCTCGCCCCCCTCGTCAAAGCTCAACGACTCCAGCGGGGCGGCTTTGAGATGACCTTTGTGCCCTATACCTGTGTCTTTAAGGACGAGGGACGCCTCGGTACAGTGGTAGCGGAGCCCACTTTACCCATTCGGGCGATGTTGACGGAGGTTTCTCTTCTGGCCGGGCGCATCGTCGCCCAGCATTGCAAAACGCTGGGTATCCCCGCGCTCTATTGCATGCAGCCAGAACCCGATCTCATGGAACTCGAGGACTTCCTCAAACTGGGCATTAACCTCAATCTGGATCTGGACATCGACTCAGAAGAAGAAATCCAACCCCGCGACTACCAGACCTTCACTCAAGAGATTATTAACTCGCCCGCACCCCAAATACTCACCGAGTTCCTCAAGAAGACCCTCAAGCCCGTTGTCTATAGCACCAAGCCGTCTCCCCACTTTGGCTTAGCCTATAGCGATGGCTATTGCCAGATTCTTTCGCCAGGACGCCGCTATGCCGACTTGTTGATGCAACGGATTCTCCATTCGCTGCTCGCAGAAGGGCGCGATCGCCGCACCAGCCGCACCAAAAAAGGCGTCAACCTCGGCAGCAGTGCAGCCCACGAGCAAGTGAGCTGGGAGGTGCTCTCCCCCGAATTGCAAGCCCAATGGCAGAGTGATATTGCCGATGTCATTCATCACATCAATGATCGGGCCAAAATTGCCGATGATGCCGAAAACGACCTCGAAGGGCTCAAGAAAGCCGAAAAAATGAAAGAACGCACGGGCGAAATCTTCAAAGGCTGGATTACAGGGGTTCAATCCTACGGTTTCTTTGTGGAAATTGAAGAACTGATGGTCGAAGGACTGGTTCATGTCAGCTCCCTCAAGGATGACTGGTACGAATATCGCTCCCGCCACAGTTGTCTGGTGGGTCGCAAAAACCGGACGGCCTATCGATTGGGCGATCGTGTCGAGGTGCAGGTCAAGAGCGTTGATTATTACCGCCAGCAGATTGACCTCGTCACCGTTGGTGGCGGCAGCGAAGCCTTTAGCAGTGACTTTGAAGAGGAGTGATACTAGATCCGGAAAATATAGGGTGAGATTGAGGGTTGAGACTTCGACCCCGCTCAGTCCAGGACGGAGTCGAAACCCGGACGCTCTAGCTATCTCCTCTGGAGACGCTACGCGAACGACTCCGCTCAGCCTTCGCTTTTTATTACATACACTCTAGATTTGATATGAGGCGCAATTTAGCATCGATTCGCCTCGGTCAATACCTCACCTTGGGGGAATTTTGCACCTGTACCCAAACCTATCAACGCTTTAGGGAGCAGATTAACCCGTATCCAGCCAACCTTGAGGCGTCCATTCCAGCGATGCAAGCGTTATGTGAGGTGTTGATTGACCCGATTATTGACCAGTTTGGGCGAGAGCCGTTTATCTTGACCTATGGGTTTTGCTCTAAAGACTTAAAGCGGTTTTTAGCCCAGCGAGATCCGGAAAGCGGACAGAAATATGGACGAGTTGATCCGAGTCGAGATCAGCATATGGCGATGGAAAAGAATCGTAAGGGTAACTATTTTTGCGATCGCCTCGGTGCAGCCTGCGATTTTTTGATTAAGGGAGAACGGAGCGATGGTGTTGTGGACTGGATTCTTGCCGAGCAGTTACCGTTTGACTCATTGTATTTCTATGGAAAGGGGCGACCCATTCACATCAGCCACGGGCCACAGCGAAAAAAGGCAATTTGGGGGTTTACGGACAAAGGAACACCGACCCGGAAGGGTTTGGAGCACTGGCTTGCGCAATTGATTTAGGGCGTGTCATCAGTTAGAGCCGGAAGCCTTATGGGACAAGCGATAGAGCGCCCGACCCCAAAAACAGGCAAGGGACTGTAAGCGAGTCATGGCAATGGTTTGAGGTTTAACTGATGACAGTCCCTTGCCCGCTCCCGCATCCTCGCCTTCAACACCTTCACCCGATAGGGATCAGCATCCTTGCGCCAAACCACCCGATGCCCCCGCAACTCAGCACAATGGGCCAGCAAACATTGCTGCCAGGCATCTCGGTTGTAAATGGCTCGCAGATCATCGAGTAAGCCCCATTTACGCTCCTGAGCGCTGAGTTTGGCGAACTTGGTATAGTGCGGATAGTCCGGCATCAGGAGCTGTTCCTTTTGATGCAAAACCGGTGGATTGAAGCGGGGGTCGTAGTCACGGTAGTTGACCTGGAGGTCGCGCAGGTCAATCTGCATCGAGGTTTGTAGCACCGGGTGGGGATCATGATCAAATTCTGGATAGTAAAGATAGGTGATTTTGGGTTTATTCGTGTGGAATTTAATTACCGTGGCCTGATCCGGGCGGCCAATCGTACGGGAGGCGCAGCTCTCAAAGAGACGCAGCAGCGGGTCAAGGTGCTCCAGCGCGGAGAGATGAACCCAGAGGGAGTGAGGGCGTTGTTGCCCAATTTTGCTCTGGCGACAATGCTCGCTCATTATCTCTAAGTTACCCACCGACATCAGCATTAGGTCAGCGGAGGTGCAGGCTTGTTGATAGCTGCCGAAGAGCATTTTGAGGTCTTGCTGCACGGTGGGGGTGAGATCACGCAGTTTCGGGCGGCGGCTGAATTGGGTTAGCGCAAGGTAGACCATTAGGTCATGGCGACGTTTGTCGGCGATCGCCTCCCATTCCCCTCCATCGGTGGCTTGAAGAATGACCTGGAAGGCGCGACGGATGGTTTTAAATTCAGTTTGAATTGCGCCAAATTGACCGGGGTCAAGTTCCGCTTCTTTCGGTAGTCGTCCCCGCTCGGTCATGAAATCCATAACTGGCTGAAGCAGTTCTTTATAGTCCTCAAACCGCTTAATGGCACGATGGACACGGGGCGCGGTAGCGCGAGAGCGAAACCGGGAAGCGCGGAAAGCTTCGGCTTGGCTTGCAGCTCGGAAGACAAAGTAAATCCCCAGAGCAACCGGGATCGAATCGACCTGCAAAACCTGATCAATGTAAGTTTTAAGCTCGTCCTGCTCGTAGTATTTCTGAAATGTGTTGCGACTCGTGATGATGCCGTCTTCGTAGGCGATGAGGCCGCGTGTGCGATCTTGAATTAGGACTTGAGCGGCAACGATCAGGACGGTTTGGGTCAGTGCCCAGGCATTGACTAGAGCTTCGCGGCGTTCACGACTGTCTTCAATGACGTTGATGATATAGCCGAGGTTGACGATATCGGCGGGGGTATGGGGTGTATCGGGTTGGTAGTAGGGGTCAAAGCCGGAACTGGCATAGCCGCGATCGCCCACGAATCTAATATCCGTCCCATGACCACAACCATAGTCAAAAAAGGTGCTCTCGGGTGCAAAGAGTCCCGCTTCTAGGGCGAGGCGAACGGGTTTCGAGAGGGCATTGCGCTTAATTGCCGCCAGGTGACGCTCGATCGTCGGCAGGGCGGCTTTTTGCTTTTGTGTCTGCGGCTTGAGCGCACAGGCGAGGGCATGATCATGAATTTCTAGATTGAGGGCAATCAGGCGCTTTTCCCAGTTGAGCTGAGTGCCAATTTGCCGGGCATCGTTGAAGAGTCCGAGGGTTTCTTGTTGGCGAGTGAGGTGGGCGAAGGCGGCAAAAAGGGGATGATCAGGAGCAAGGAAGGTTTCTTTGCGGTGGAGGATGGGCGGGTTGGGGCGATCGCTATAGTCACGATAGTCGAGTTGGCCAGTGATGAAGTTGACCTGGGTGCTAGCAACGAGGCGCGGGTGGGGATCTTGCTCGAAGTTGGGGTAATGAAGGTAGGAGATTTTAGGGGCCTCGTAGTGGAATTTGATCAGCGTGAAGGGATAATGGCGCTGGAGATGCGAGCAGGCTTGGTGTTCGACTTGCTGAAGTTCGGGGGCGAGTTGTGTTAGGGCACTGTGGTGGATGTAGAGGGCGTTGGGGAGTTGTTTACCGATCGGGCTGGTTTGGCAGAGGCGGACAAGGTTCGGTTGCATTGGTTCCTAAGGGTTGGTAAGGGCAGATTTCAAACCTGCCCTCACCCGCCAATTTCGCATCTCATCCCATGATTGTAGAACTGTCTTCCTCCGCCAATCACAACATCAATCCTCCTCCACCAGTTCGCCGAGGTAGGGATGAACGGTAGACGATACGGTTAATCTATCTGCGCGGGCTTGCGGAGGTCTGGGAATGGAGCTCGTTGTTGCCGACGCAGGTGGCGGGAGAGGTGATGGTGGTTTTGAAGCGGGTGGTGTAGGGTGGTGTGACGTTTTGCCGTTAAGGGGGAAGCGATACAATAGTGCCAATGTCTACGATGATGCTCTAGCGGTTATGCCTGTTACTGCGATTACGAAAGCCATTACGACCCTGCAAGCAGCAGAGCAGCGTTTCAACCTAGTGCGCACCGCTGATCCCGCATTTTTCTCGGAGTGGTATACAGATTTACCAGAGATAACGGCAGCAGCAACAGCGACGTTAGATCGCATTCGAGCACGGTATCGCTACCATCGGGCGCAGGGGCATTTGGCTGAGAGTTTAGTGAATTTGGTTGTGCTCTCACCGTTGTTGGAATTAGCGGGATTTTATGATCCACCGTTTGTGATGCGAGGAGAAGCAGCGGTGGAGCTAGAGCTAACCCGGCGAATGAATGAAACAACGGCTGAAACGTTGCGCGGGCGGATTGATTTTTTGGTGATTTCGCGGGGGCTATGGGTAGCGGTGTTGGAGTCGAAGGGAACAGAAATTAATGTGGATGTGGCGCTCCCACAAGTGTTGGCTTATATGATGACGAGTCCGGAGCCGCAGCGTCCTCGGTTTGGTTTGGTGACGAATGGCGGGGAGTTCTTTTTTGTGAAGGTGATGGGGGTGGAAACGCCGCAATATGATGTGTCGCGGGTGTTTTCTCATTTGCCGTTGCGCAATGAGTTGTATGAGGTCTTGAGGATTTTGCAGCAGATTGGCGGGCGTTTTTTGGAATGATGTGATGGCATCCTTGAGCGGTGCGGCAGATGATGCGGATGATAGGGGTTTTGAAGCGGGTGGTCACTTAGGAGTTACTATGTATTATCGATTTCAGCTTTGCACGTTTAATGAAGTGGACGCACAACGCTTCTGTGAGGAGATCAAGGCGATGGATGTTGTTATCGAAGACTGGACAGCAGCTTTTGTAACTCCGGATACAGATTTTGGGGATGTCTATACATTTGCTGTTACTGATTTGTCACCTAAGCAGCTCAGTCGCATTGCAGACTTGCGACAGGTTGCATTAGTGTACATGGAACTATATGAGAGTGCTGAGTGGTAGTATTTGTATATTGTTTATTTTTTCAAGATTAACTAAAGCTATAATTCACAAAAAATAGTAAATAAATGATTCGCTTTGTTACTCAACAGGTATCTTCAGTGGAAGATTGTACTAGAATCTCTCAGATAGTCTCTTGAGCTTAATTGTCTGTGGTTTTTACCGATTCTCAGCTTGATTTGTTTAGTAGCTGCTATCAATCTTTCTCAATCGACTCTATTTCTCAAGCACCTGAAGCATCTGGGATTTATGCATGGTATGCCACTTTAGATGCGGGAAGAATGGATTGGGAGTTGGATGTTGTTGATGGTGTAGATGCTGGAATTGAGAGGCTTCGTAAGCTCTTAAGAAAACAGACAAATCGATATAATTCGCTAGAGCTAAACACGATAGCGAAAGGAGCATTTTCACAGACTTGGGGAGGCTCGTTAACAGACAAGACGTCTGATGTATTACTAAAGGTACTAGGTGATAATTTGATCTCAAAGTCTCACGATAGCCATGACGAGAAAAAAGCCCCAAAGCTCCAGGATACTTTGGAATCAAGAGATGCGAGGAAATTAATGGTTTCTGCATTACAGGGAGCAATACCTATTTTTTCATCCCCTATATATATTGGTGTTGCAGAATGTTTGAGGAGAAGATTATTAAGTCATGCCAACGACATCACTAAAATATCAATGGAGATTTCCCGTGATCCAGATGCACGAGATGGGCTCAAAAAATACAGGAACAAAAGCTTTGCAACTCGTGTGATATCTACTGGCTTCAATCCATCTCATCTTAAAGTTTTCACGTTTGATTTTGATGAGTTGAATAGGAATATAGAAATCAATTCTGTTGATACGCGTACAGTGGCGGAGTCAGTAGAGTGGCTTCTCAATCGATGGTATCATCCATATCTTGGTAAACGTTGAAGGAGGATGTCTATTTATGTTTGGCAATACACCAAGAATTAATTTTCAGCATACAGCAGAAGGAACCTGGGGGCAGTTTATTACACCAGCAGGTGCAGTCGATTTTTTGCTAACAAAAGCTCGTTTGGGAAAAAGTGGAACTGATAAAGAGCGTCGATTAACCTCTCAGTTGAGACCAGTCCGAGAAGTTCTTGAGTCAGAAAAATTAAATTTCAATCAACTACTCCAAAGAGATTTAGATGATTATCGAGTTGCAACTGACTTGATCCCATATCTTCTTGACCCCAAGAAAAATGGCCCATCCTTTTTCCCTCCAATAATGGCAGTTTTACTGCCTTTTGAATCCGAGAAGCCAATAGAGCTTTTTCCGGCAATAAGCTTTTCTGATGTTATAGAGGATGAGCAAATGTCAGGTCTTTTTTGGCAAGAGGAAAGAGCAAAAGACTCCTTCCGAATCCGTAGAATGTGGAATCAATCTCAAGAGGAACTACATGAAATCAAGTTGGGTCAAGTAGCTTGGAATGATGAAGCGTCTAAGCTAGTTGTTCTTGATGGTCAGCATAGAGCAATGGCATTGATCGCCATTGACCGAACTATCAATGGAACATGGGAGCAAAATAGCGGAACTCGATTTCGCCATTTTTATGAAAGTACAATTCAAGAGATTTTGGCAAGTAACAAAAAACGAGGTAAAGAGATAAATTTAGATTGTATTGAAATCCCCGTAACAATTTGCTGGTTTCCTCAAGAGAGCCAATCTTTCAATAATCCGCATGGTGCAGCTCGAAAGTTATTTGTAGATGTTAATAAAGAAGCAAGAAGACCCAGTAAATCCCGCTTGATTCTCTTGTCTGACTTTGAGTTGATGAATATCTTTGCGAGATCTTTGCTAAATCGGTTAAGAGAAGAGAATCCACCTTTTCCATTGTATGTAATTGAGTATGATAACCCTGAATATGAGGCTTCTCGTCCATCCTCCTCTCGATGGAGCGTTATCACTAATCTTGACTTCTTAAAGCTGGCAGTTGAGTATACAGTGTTCTGTAATCCCAATTACTTGCGGGATATGTCTCAGAAATTCATTGGTCGATCAAACTTCAAGAATATGAATGAAAGAATGAGAGATCAATTGGATTTAGGATCAGTGTTTCCTGAAACACTTAATGCTGAAGGTATGGCTCGTTCTGAGATTAGTAATGAATTATTCCCTCATTCAAAGTTGGATATTTTGCGAGAGCAGTTCATGAAGGGTTGGGGAACAGTGATCTTGAAAGTTCTTGGAGAACTATTTCCCTATAAAGCTCATATATCAGCGATACAAAAAAGGAAAGAAAAATGGATCATAGATGATGCTTTGTCTTCTCTAGCGGCTGATGCAATATTTGTTGGTGTAGGAATGTATTGGACATTGAAAAATGCGAATCAATCTTGGGCTGAAAAAGAGAAACTACATGGAGAAACAAAGCCCGATATTGTCCAAGCATGGGAAATCATAGGCAAGCAGCTTTCCGACTTTCAACATGATAGAGCTAATTTTTATGCTCGAAAAACATCACCAGAAGTTGTCAGCCAAGTCAATAGTGCATTCAAGATCATGAATACCCATGCCTGCCAATTGGGGGCGATTTTAACGATTAGTACTATAGCAGATTCCTTGAATGTAAAAATGGAGAGATTGATAGACCTGTCGGAACTTTTGATTTCTGCATGGAACTCAGCAATATCTGCTAATATCACGCAAAATCGGACAAGAATTTTTATTTTCGATAGAAATCAAGAACGCCCCTTGAACCGAATTGCAAAGCTAGAACCTGCGTTCTCTAGGTATTTTCGGTATATTTGGCTAGAGCTTTTATGTACTGATGAGGCAGTGGCTACTTTAAATAATCATGAATTAAGCGAAAAAATACAAGCATTTCGTGATAGTGCAGGATTTGCATACTTTAATTTTCTTAAAAAGGAACAGGCAAAAGTAATCAAACGGAATAACCCTACATGGAATAAATCTGAACTTGAAGCCGAGTCAATCAAAATTGAAACAAGAGAGCTGAGAAAAGCTCTTAAGTATTGGAACCTATCTTCAAAAGATATTTTTGAGGATTGGTTGGATAGGTCCAAGAAGATAGATCATGATTCAATCATGAGTGAGGACATAGATACTGAAGAAGGTAGTGAGGATGATCTTTCTGGAGAGAAAACTCTTGAAGATTATTTGAACGAAGATATAGAAGAAGATTAATTCTTCTAAAGACCTTGAAGCTAAATTGCAATGGATTTGTATATTCCGGATAAGACACAGAAGATTTATCCATTGTTTTTTGGGGAGTGTTCAGAAAACCGTGCTCGATCCGGCTGTAACCCCTGATTTTTTGTTCTCAGAACCGGGATTTACACAAAATCCTGATCGCTCCCTTTTTTGCTTATGGTTATACCTTCATACCAATATTCCTTTCCAGCAATTAGAGGAATCCAAGCTGGGCGTGAATACTACACATCCATGTGTCCAATTCACCTCATTCCAAAAATCTTCTCTTTCGATGATGAATATGTACCACCTGAGATGCGGGCTCAACGCTGCCTAAACGCCCATCGTGTCCCCGAGATCACACGCTACATTCTCGAAAACCCCAAAGACTACACCTTTTCTGCTATCACCGCCTCCATCAGCGCAGAAGTCACCTTTGAACCCGTAGGTACAAACACCGAAGCCGAATATTGCATGGGCCAACTCCACATCCCCATGAATGCCCACTTCATCATCAATGACGGCCAACACCGCCGCGCCGCTATTGAACAAGCCCTCAAAGAAAACCCTGATCTCGGCAACGAGAGCATTGCCGTTGTCTTCTTCCTAGACATAGGGCTAAAACGAGCCCAGCAAATGTTTACCGATCTCAACCGCTACGCCTCTCGCCCCGACTCCTCCCTCAACATCCTCTACGATCACCGCGATCAAAAATCGCTTCTCGCCAAAGCCGTCATGCAGCGAGTCGAAGCCTTCCGTAAGCTCACCGAAACCGAGCGCAGTAGCCTCACCAAAAAATCCAATAAACTCTTCACCCTCAGCAGCATCTACGGCGCAACCAACGCCCTCCTCTCCCATCACCGCGACACCGAAATCAGTACCAAAATCGATATTGCCAGCAACTTCTGGTCAGCCGTTTACCACAATATGTCCGACTGGCAGCACGTTCTAGAGCGTAAAGTCAGCGCCCCTGAAATTCGCCGCGATTACGTTCATAGCTACTCAGTCACACTCAACGGCATTGGCCGCATTGGCGCAACCTTAACTTCTCTATACAAAGACGACTGGCCGACTCATCTCCAGTCCCTGCAAGACATTGACTGGCTCAAAACCAACCCGGACTGGGACGGACGTATTATAAATGGTGGCCGAGTTTGCAAATCTCGCTACAATGTTGACTCCATGGCCGCCTACCTGAAGACTCAACTCAAGCTGCCACTCACCCCTGAAGAAGAACGCATCGAAACGGTTCACGCCCTCCTGGAAGGGAAAGAGGTCTTAAATGTCCATCACTGAATTTGCCACTACCCAAGACTCATCACACCGCGATGTCTCGGGACTCATGGACGATATTCGTGCTCTGAATCAAGAGATCCAAGAGTTATACAGTAATGACTGTATACCGTGGATCGTAGGTGTAAGTGGCGGAAAAGACAGTACAACTGTACTTCAATTGATCTGGAACGCGATCGCCGCCCTCCCCCCCGAAAAACGCCACAAAACCATCCACGTCATCTCCACCGACACCCGCGTCGAAAACCCGATCGTCTCCGCTTGGGTGCGCCAATCCCTCGACCGGATGCGCCAAGCCGCCCAAGCCCAAAACCTCCCCATTGAGCCCCACCTCCTCCAACCCATTATTAAAGACACCTTCTGGGTCAACCTGATCGGCAAAGGCTACCCCGCCCCTCGCCAAAAATTCCGCTGGTGTACCGAACGCCTCAAAATCAACCCCGCCAATCGCTTCATCCGCGACACCGTCCGCAAACACGGCGAAACCATTCTTGTCCTTGGCACCCGCAAAGCCGAAAGCAGCAAACGCGCTGCCACCATGGCCAAACATGCCCAAAAACGTGTCCGCGATCGCCTCTCCCCCAACGCCAGCCTGCCCAACTCCCTGATCTATAGCCCCATTGAAGACTGGCGCAACGACGAAGTTTGGATCTACCTCAACCAATTCCCCAACCCCTGGGGTCACAGCAACAAAGACCTCTTCACCATGTATCGCGGCGCAACCGCCGACAACGAATGTCCCATGGTGATCGACACCTCCACCCCGAGTTGCGGTGACTCTCGCTTTGGCTGCTGGGTTTGCACCATGGTTGATAAAGACAAATCCATGGCCGCCATGATTCAAAATGACGAAGAAAAAGAATGGATGGAACCCCTGCTAGAGATTCGGAATGAACTCGATGTGGACGATGATCGCGATCGCCGTGACCATCGACGGATCTGGGGTGGTGTGCAAATCTTTGAACGTCGCCAAGACAACGGCACAACTCAACCCGAACCCATCCCTGGTCCCTACACCAAACAATGGCGCGAACATTGGCTGCGACGGGTTCTGAGCACCCAAACCCAACTGCGCCAGACCGCCCCACCCCAGATGCGCGACATCACCCTGATCGACATCGAAGAACTCCACGCCATCCGCCAGATCTGGCTCGAAGAAAAACACGAATTCGACGACGCCCTGCCCCGCATTTACCAAGAATGCACCGGCGAGACCTTTCCCCTCTCTCCGGCCGAAGGCGCACGGCTCCTCGGCACCGAAGAATGGCACGTCTTAGAAGAACTCTGCGCCGATGACCCGATGCATTTAGAACTGATGGCCAAGCTGCTGGATACCGAGCGACAATACCGCACCAAAGGCAAGCGCATCGGCATCTTTGATGATCTTGAAAAATGCTTCCAAACCAGTTCACGCACCAAACAAGACGCAATCCAACAGGCCCAAGACCGTTATGCGCTGAAGGGAGCGATCGCCCAAGGCGACCTCCACGCCGTGCGTCAGCTTACCCTGAGCCACGCGCAACCCAAGCCCGAACCCGAGCCGCCCACCTCTAAACCTCAACCCGCCACCTGGGGCGAAGCCAAATTCGGCCAGCGATCGTGATCTTCAAAACCCTTACCCTCCAGAACTTCGGCCCCTATGCCAATCGCCAAAGCCTGAACCTTACCACCGATGCCAGCCGTCCGATTATTCTGATTGGTGGCATGAACGGCGGCGGTAAAACCACGCTTATGGATGCCCTGCGCCTGGTGCTCTACGGCCAACGTGCCCAATGCTCCAATCGTGGTAACCTCGCCTACGCCGATTTTTTGAGTCAATGTATCCATCACGCTGCCGCCCCCGACGCCGAAACCGCCGTGGAACTCGTGTTTGAGCATTCCCTCAGTGATGAACCCGTACATTATCACCTGCGTCGCGCCTGGAGTCTCACCGCTAAAGAAACCCTCACGGTCTATACCGCCCAGAGCGCAGACCAAGAAGAACTACCCGACTTAGCCCTAGCCAAGCTCTGGGACGAGCGCATTGAAGACCTCCTGCCCTTGGGGATTTCCAATCTCTTCTTGTTTGATGGCGAGCAGATCAAAGAACTCGCGGAACAGGACAAGCCGCCCCAGGCGGTGATTAACGCGATCCAATCCTTGCTGGGTCTAGAATTGCCTGATCGCCTCAGCTTAGATTTAAAGATCTTGCGCGATCGCAAACAAAAAGCGATCGCCGACCCCCATAGCCTCAGCGAATTGCAAACCCTGGAAACCCAGATTGAGCAACAAACCCAGGCGTATCAGCACGCCTTGCAAGATCAAGGCAGTCTCCAGAACAAAGTCGATCGCGCCCGCAACGAACTGAACGTTGCCACCCAACTCTTCAATATGCGTGGCGGTGAAATCACTGCCCAACGCGCCGAACTTGAAGCCCGTCAGCGTGGTCAAGCCCAGACTGCAGAAAATCTCCAAGCTAACCTCCGTCAACTGGCGGCGGGAGTCTTACCCCTGGGTCAGATTCAAGCGTTGCTCAAACGGGCTCAAAGTCAAGGACAAAGAGAAGTAAGCGTGCAACAGGCTCAAGTTGCCGATGAGCAAATCCAAACCCACGACCAGCGATTGCTCAAATTCGCCCAACAGCATTGTGAGCCTGAAACGGTTCGTCAGCTCCAGCAATTTATCGACCGGGAAGAACAAACAAGACAAGCGACGATCGCCCAAACTCAGACCTATCTGGGCATTGATGCGCTCACCCAACAACACCTCAGCCATATTCTCAAACAACAACTGCCCAAAGTCCGACGGGAAGTCAACCGGAAAACCCAGGCCCTAGAACTCACGGCGATCGAAATCGACAACGCCGAGCGCCAACTGGCCGCCGCTGCACCGCCAGAAGAATACGCTCAACTGGCCGAGACGATGCGAAATGCTGTCGCAAAGCTAGCCCGTTTAGAATCCCAACAGGGCGCTCAAAGCCAACAGATTCAACAACTCAAGCAAGCCCTGGAAAACAGCAAGGCAGAGCTGGCAAGATACAGCAATATTCTCCTGTCTCGACAAAACGATGAACACATTCTCAAATCAATTAAACGGGTTCAGCAGACGATTGGGCAATTCCGCGATCGCCTCAAACTTCGCAAAGTCGATCAACTCGAATCCGCTGTCACCGAATGCTTCCGTTTTCTACTTCAAAAAACTGACTTCATCAGCCGCGTAACCGTCGATACTGAGACGTTTAACCTGACCCTCCATGACACCAGCGGCCAAACCATTTCCAAAAAACGCCTCTCTGCTGGAGAAAAACAAATTCTCGCCACAGCCTTCCTTTGGGGATTAGCACGGGTTTCCGGCCGGAACTTGCCTGTCGCCATTGATACGCCCTTGGGACGCTTAGATTCCTCCCACCGCCATAACTTAATCGATCGTTATTTCCCCACCGCCAGCCATCAAGTGATCCTGCTCTCGACCGATACCGAAATTGGTGCGGCTGAGGTGAAATACTTACATCAGGAGGCGGCGATCGCCCATGAATATCGGCTCGACTATAACCCCACACACCGCCAGACAAAAATCACCCCTGGCTACTTCACCTTCACCTCCGCCTATGGACCCCCCCGTTAAGCACATTCAACTCTCCCAAAGTGCCAAAGATCAACTGATCAAACTCAAACGGATCACCAAAATTGACCAGTGGAATATTCTCTGTCGTTGGGCGATCTGTCGCTCCCTCGCCGAGGCTCATACCCCCTCCATTATCCCCATTCCTGCTGACAGTAACTTAGAGTTGACCTGGCAAGTTCTCGGCGGTGAAATCGCCGATATTTTACTCATTGCCCTCAAACAACGCTGCCATGAGGACGGTTTACCCATGACTCCCGAAACCCTTGCCCAGCAACTGCGCCTCCATCTCCATCGTGGCATTGGTTATCTGGCGGGCGATCCTGACTTGAAAACCATCAGCGATCTGATTAAGTTGGTGCAATGAAACCCGCCTCCCTCTACGAAACCGACTTTGCCCTCTGGGTGGAACAACCAACCCAACACCTACAACAGCGCAACTTCAACGCCATTGACTGGGATAACATTCAAGAGGAAATTGCCATGTTGGGACGCAGCGATCACCGTGAACTGGAAAACCGCTTGGAAATTCTACTAGAGCATCTGCTTAGCCGATCTGCTCGACTGCAAACCTGGCCAGATTATCTTCACCTCTGGTGCAATGGTTGCCCCAGATCCTGCCGAGGTAGTACGGGGCCACTATCTCCACCAAGAAAAGACCGATTTCAAACGGGGTACGGTTTAATCCAAACGTTCTCCCTACAGCGACACTCATGTATTGCCAACGCCCAACCTAGTGTGACGACACAGGCATAAATAGTCGGGATGACAGGATTTGAACCTGCGACATCCTGCTCCCAAAGCAGGCGCGCTACCAAGCTGCGCTACATCCCGTAGCGACCTCTAGTATACCGAAAATCGACAGCAGGGGCAGGGATGCCAAACCTAGACTTTGTAGGGGAGGGTTTCAAAACATCCCGGACGGATTGCCAGCCCAATCGCGTTTAATCGGGATACCAGAACATCCCTTTAATACCCTCCGGGTCAAGGATAAACCCCAAGCGCTGATAAAAATCCACCACATGGGGGTCGGCAAAGAGGGTGATATTGCTAATATCCGCACTCCGGAGTTGCTTGATGGTATATTTCATCAGCGCCTTCCCCAAGCCCCGGTTTTGCAGACTCGGATGCACCACTACATCCCAAATTGTGGCGTTAAAAGCATGATCGGAGGTCGCCCGGGCAAAACCCATCAGGCGACGCTTGTTGCGTTTCTCTTCCCACATCGACACCACCAGGAAGCTATGTTGAATCGCTTTTCTGACCTTGCGAATCGGACGGCGCGACCAGCCTACCGCATCACAGAGATCTTCGAGCTCATAGAGATCAATCTCACGCTCAGTGCTAAACACAATGCGCGGTTCATTGAGCCGAACCCCGACCGGAGTTGACGGCGCTTGCAGCGTGGCGGTGCCAGTACTGGATGGACTAAATAAACTTTTCCAAAAACCCATGTAGGGCACTCTCACATGAAAACGAAGGCAACGAAGGCACTGATTGCCGCTCAAACGGCAAGCGTTGAGGACAGAGTAAAAACACGCTAGCCAATATCATGCCACTTCTTGTACCCGTGGCAAAACGATCGCCGACAGTACAGTACAATACCCAGTCAGATGCGCCTAACCTGCTCACTCCCAGTCAATTCACTCTCAATCCATTCATTCCCCAAACATCGGCGGGGACGAGTTCTTGGGGTTTACGATGAGAGAAGCGTGTTTTATCCGTTTACAACTGTTAGTCGCTAATATGGTAGCGCAATGCCTGGAACTTGTTCTAGGTAGGTTTGGCCCAAGACCCAGTGGGCTCATCTGTCATAATGTGTTGGGGTTGCCAATGCTGCGGTCGTTGCAGAGTCTCCCGGCAGGAGCTAGGGAGATGGGGTCAGATTCAAGCTGCGATCGCATCGCTTGATTCTCGATGACGCCCGAACGGCGATCGATATCCATACCGGGGCCACAACTTCAGACTTTCCTTCGCCGCCTTCATTTTGCGGGTTGAACTCTTCCCTTAATTACACCAAGTCACTATGGCAGCGGGCTTAAAACCATCGACTCTGAGCCTACTTAAACGCTTTAATCAGGCGTTTCCCCAGTTTTATGAACAATTTGTCAGTAGTGAGATCCAGCTCCAGAACCTACGGCTGGCCTATCAGCTCTACAAAACCAAGCTGGCGGTCATCGAACTGCGTCCAGAAGGCTCGAAAAGTGCCCTACATTTTGCTTATCGTAATCAGTCTTTTTTACTCAGTGATATCTTTGGTGTGCTGGCCGCCTATGGTCTGACGATCCATAGCCTGAATCTCTATGGCCAAATCAAACCTCCCATGCTAGTGTTTATCAAGCTGGTCGTATCACGGGGCAATCGGGCATTAACCGAGAAAAACGCCGATAACGTCTGTCGTGCCATTCGCGAAGCCCTCGCCGGGCATTTTGAAGTGGAAGAGATGCTCGCGGTGGAGTTCAACCTGGACGCGGGACTCGAACAAGTGGAAACCGAGTTCTATGTTGATCCAGTCTTTCATTTACCGGCACTGCTGATTGAAGCGGATAATCAGCCCGGACTCTTCTATAAAGTGATGTATGCCATTTGGCAGGAAGATCTCTTGGTCGTCAATGCCAATCTGCTGGTCTGGCGCGGACGAACCCGGTTGATTCTCTATTTACTCGGCCCCAATGAAAGTCTTATCCCCGAATACCTCGGGCAGAAAATTGCCGAAGGGGTCAGGCATCGTCTCTTGGGGCAGATATGAGTTGTCTGCTCCGCTCAGAGTAAACCGCTCCTGACCACCTGCGCTACGGTCTTTTGGTTTTAGCGTCCCGTAGCGCGGGTGTCTCGCGCCTTGGAGAGTTGGAGCATGTTAAACCGGATAACAAGTCTGTAGCGTGGCGATTTGCAACACAATATGATCGATGCCATTGAGGAGGGTTTGACCATTTTGACCCGGTTGATTGATCAAAATGCTAAAGACAAGGCGACCATAACGGGGATGCTCGAGGTAGCCGGAGAGGGCTCGCACGCCACGCAGGGTTCCGGTTTTAGCCCGCACGATGTCTTGGGCTGCTGTGGAGCGAAAACGGCGTGAGAGCGTCCCACTCCGACCGGCCACGGGCAGCGATCGATAGAACACCTCCCGGCCGTAGGCATAGTTCATGGCTTGAAGAATCTGCACGACTGCATAGGGTGTGACCAGGTTTTGGCGAGAGAGTCCTGAACCATCCGCCTGACGGTAGCCATCCGTAATCCCAAGCTGGCCGAGCGCCTGACGAGCCGCCGTCGGGCCGCCAATGCGGCGGAGCAGGCTGTCGGCATAGCCATTGTGGCTGCGTTGATTGATCGTTTGTACCCAACTGCCGAGGGTTGAGGAGTCAATGGGCGATCGCGCATCGTAGAGCTGCAGTGCCGCTGCTGTCGTAAAGAGCTTAATATTTGAGGCGGGAATCAGATATTGATTGGCCCGGTGAGAGTAGATCACCTCACCCGTGTCCAACGATTCAATATGAATGCCCCATTTGCCACTCCGGTAAGCGGGCTGACCAATAATGGCATTGATATTACGGTTGAGTTGGGCGACACAGGCGGGGGGGACAGCCACAACTGTGGTAGGGTCAGCCGCTGGAGTCGCATCCACGGCAATCTTATCTGCCGCCAAGGTCTCCACGGCAATTGCCTTTGGGGCTTGAGCTTGCGCTGTCACGAAAGGCAGCCCAACCGTGCTGAGACAAGCGAGGGTGGCCAGCGTTAGCCGCTGCGATCGCCACCAAAGTCCTTGATGCATACCCTTTCGCCTCCTTCGTCAAAAAATTTCTGAGCCATCATATCACCCCTTGAGACGCAAGTCCTGAATCAAAGTGCCCAAAATGGCTCAAAAGATCAAGGCTTTCGAGATCCCCCCGGCTCCGCCTACCCCCTTATTAAGTGGGGAGGGGGGATCTAGGGTCTACATATAGTGTGCAAGGCTTGAACCACGTCAGCCCTATTTAACGTGAGTTCTGGCCCTAGAAAACGTTGGCTAGAAACCAGCTAACGTTCAACGCGGGTAACGCTGCATCAGTTGTTGAACTTGCTCAGCATGATAGGAACTACGGGTCAATGGGGAGGCGACCACTTGCAAAAAGCCCATTTCTTCACCGTATTGCCGCCACGCCTCAAACTGCTCAGGGGGAACAAATTCGGCCACGCCCAAATGTTTAGCGGTGGGCTGGAGATATTGGCCAATGGTGAGAATATCACAGTGAACCTGGCGCAAGTCCGCCATCACAGCGCGTACTTCCGCATCGGTTTCGCCCAGGCCAACCATGATGCCAGATTTGGTATAGAGGCGGGGTGCAAGGGTATGGGTCTTGGCCAATACATCGAGCGATCGCCCATAATTCCCCTGAGGTCGGGTCTTGCGATAGAGCCGAGGCACCGTTTCAATATTGTGATTGAGCACCTCTGGTGCCGCCGCGAGAATCGCTTCCAGGGCTGTCCAGTTGCCACAAAGATCCGGAATCAGCACCTCGATCGTGGTTTGGGGCGAAACCTGTCGCACTGCCGCAATGCAGTCTTGGAATTGACTCGCGCCCCCATCCGCCAAATCATCCCGATTCACGGAGGTAATCACCACATGGTTAAGCCGGAGTCGGCCAACGGCCTCGGCCAAACGAGTCGGTTCAGTGGGATCAAGGGCTTTGGGCCGCTTCTCAAAATCAATATCGCAATAGGGGCAGGCACGGGTGCAAGCCGGTCCCATGATCAAAAAGGTCGCCGTACCCGCATTGAAGCATTCACCAATATTGGGGCAGGAGGCCTCTTCGCAAACTGTGTTCAGTTGCAGATCGCGCAGAATTTCCTTGACATTACCAACGCGTTGCCATTGGGGGGCCTTCACGCGCAGCCATTGGGGTTTAACAATCACAGGATGATTTGGTTAAGAAGTGGTTCATCAGCAGTAATCGAGTCGGGTGGGCAATGCTCACCCATCGAGGGTTTCGGCTCTTAATCGTCTCCGTAACCGTTTGCTCACTGCTTCATTAGGTTGCTAGGGGCTGTCATCATTTAGATAGCAAGCTCTTACTATGGCTAGCTTACAGCCCCTTTCTCTGTTTTTTGGGTCGGGCGCTCCATCGCTTGTCCCATCAGGCTTCTGAGGTTAATTAATGACGCGCCTTAAATAAGCAACACCTCAGGTGTATTGAGCGATCCTACCAAGAAGAGATTACCGTGTTAGCATGGTTTAACTAAACTTTTCGGGATGTAGCGCAGCTTGGTAGCGCACTTCGTTCGGGACGAAGGGGCCGCTGGTTCGAATCCAGTCATCCCGATTTCTTTTATTAGAGTCATTGATTTGAGCCTAACGTCCGATGGGAGAAGCCAAACGTCGCAAACAACAGCTCGGCGATCGCTACGGTCAGCCCCAACGTCAATGGTTGGGCTTTAAACTCGATGATGCTTTCCGAGCCAAACTAATTAAATGGACGATCGAAGGCGTGATTGTCAGTGCGGTGATCTTTGTCGTGATGTGGGTCATGCTCCCCCAAATGGGGCTGGGCTAAACAAGATTTTGGGTCTAAATATACTGAGATACATCTTCGCCCCGATCATCCGCTAGGTAGGAGAGCGCCCGAAACCGCAAACCCACCAACTGCTCATAAAGCGGGTTGAGCTTACACATCGGGGGAATATGCACCACCTTTTGGCCAAAGAGCTTGATATCCCGCTCAAAGGGGCATTGGGAGGGAATCATCTTACAGACAAAACGAGCCACCCGAGGATCTTGAACTTCCATGCCATCAAGCCATTCTCGAACGGGTTTGAGGGCATCAGCCCCTGGCTCTGGGGGCCGGAGTAAACTAGCTGCATTCTCCTGAATTGCTGCCTCGGTAAAGGCGTCATCAGCTTGGAGGTCATGCTGCTGCGGGTCATAGAGAGTCTGTTCTAGAGACTTGAGGGCCGCCACCTCAAGCTCTAATGCTTGCAAAAAACTGTTAATGACAGCGGCTTCCTCGACGGAGTAAACCCCATTCGCCAAGGCCATCATCACCGCTGTGCGCAAGAAATTTTCGCGGGTCGCATTGTCCTCTCCGAGGGCGGCAGCCAAATCATCCGGTGCGATCGGTTCGAGATCGCCTAACTCAGTCTGCGGCGCGAGCTCATCTTGGGTCAGCTGGGTCATTAATTCCTGTTCTTCCGGGTCGAACTGCCCATCTGCCCAGGCAATGGTGAGTAAGCCCCGCAACCAGGCGGAGATTTGCGCATCCGTGTAAAGTGCAGCGGTAGAACTCATAAATCGATTTTGGTTTAAAGCATGTAAGCGTTGATCCCCATTGTATTCACTCTTTCCGGAGCGATTGGTAGCTTTAGCTTGACTTTGGAATTGAGGCGATGGGGTGACTCAATCCGTACAAGCTCCACAAATCTCAACCTACGGCAGGGTTTGATCCCAAATCGAACAAATTCAGCTAACCTGAGTTTCGGTTAAGCGAAACTATCACATTCCTCAAAGCACTGAAATCTCGATGTCAAACCCGGTTGTCAGGGGACCCGCCCCCCGACACCTCCCGCTGAGGGGGAGATTGCCCCCTCAGACTCCGGCAATACCGGAACCAGCATGGTGATTTCGTTAAGTTTCAAGGCTTTCGTGTCGTTTGCTTATCCAGAACTCAGGTTAGCAATAGAGTATCAGGCTCAAATCCAGATATAGCAACGGTTTGATAACTACATTCGCGCACCGTCCCCAGTGGGGAAACGATCAACTGCGAATTGCAAACTTGTATACAACTCTTCCCTACAGATCTTCATGGTTTGAGACAACACCAATCAGACGGGGCGTCTCTCACCGCTCAACCAGTTGGGACTGACGGTTAAAGGCTTGGCGGGCAATACCCTGGGTGACAATAATCACCGCCACCCCTTCCGCAAAGGCCACCATAAACAAAATCAACAATTGGTAGGAGGTAGCATTGAGCGGGTTATTGCCGCCCAAGACTTGCCCAGTGAACATCTCCGGTAGGGTGACCAGACCCACGACCATCATGCGGTTGAGCAGGGGCAGGAGTCCAGCTCGCATGGCTTCACGACGATACCCCGCGATCGCCTGGCTCGGCATTGCCCCTAGGCTTAAGTGGGTTTGGATTTCCAGCGTGCTGCGGCGCAGGGTGCTGACCAAGCGTTCCCCCGCGATCGTGGCCGCATTCATGGCATTGCCAAGCACTATCCCCACCAGTGGAATAAGGTATTGCGGATCATACCAAACCGGGGGTTGAACAATCACCAGCAGAGCGTAGCTCAGGGTCAGCACCACACTGGCCAACAGCGCCCCGCCCACAATAGGCATCAGACGCCAGCGTTTTTTGGCAATGCGATGACGGGTCGCTGAGGTGGCGATCGCCACCATCATGCCCACAATCCCCAACACGAGCCAGGGCTGATTCACCGCAAACACCGCATCTAAGATTAAGCCTACGGCCAAGAGTTGCAGCGTTGCCCGCACCGTCGCAAGGACAATCTCACTCACCAATCCCAGTCGCTGCCACAGGGAGAGGGCGATCGCCGCCCCGATAAGAGCCAAGGCTAAAGCAAAGTCGAGACTGTTGAGTTCAATCGTTGTCATGGCTAGGGAAACGGTTAAGAGGGCAAGGGCCAGGGAAAAGGGTCAAGGGGGCTGAGAACAGCCGAATTGCTTTGTTAAAGTACCACTAATGTGGGTTGTGAGAATTGTCCCTTTCTCCTTAACCCTGACCCTTCTCCCAAGTCCCGCAACTGCGGGCTTTAACCTATACGTGCGTCCCCAAAACCAGTTAGAGTGGAGCCACAGCCAAATTGTAAAGAGAATTTAACAAGAAGATATGCGTTTGCGACCCCTTTTGTCCCGTCTGTTAGCCCTAGTGTTAGTGCTCTGGATGAGTGTGATGTCTGCTGCGCCTGCGATCGCCAGCGACATGACGGGCAACTACCGCCAAGATACCCTCACCATGCTTGAGGAAATAAGCATAATAGTGAATTCCTCAGAGGATACCCCCGAAGTG
The DNA here is from genome assembly GCA_039180005.1 of Cyanobacteria bacterium P01_G01_bin.54. Classification (GTDB taxonomy): domain Bacteria; phylum Cyanobacteriota; class Cyanobacteriia; order Cyanobacteriales; family Spirulinaceae; genus SIO3F2. Next base: position 59,409 of record JBCDEB010000007.1, read on the forward strand.
GCCGATGTTCGCGCCAAGACCCGCACCGACATCAACGACTATGTTGCCCGCTATCGCCGGGATGCGAAATACAAAGGGCTACGCTCCTTTACAACCATGCAAACAGCCCTCAACAGCCTCGCAGGATTCTACAGCTCCTACGGTAATCGTCCCCTCTCCGCCAAATTGACTAAACGCCTGAAACAGGAGTTTCGCCAGGTTGAGATTTCGCTCAAGCGGGGTCTGTAGACCACTCGGGCATTACTCGATTAACTGAAAATAAATAACCTGGACAAGGGGCGATCGCCCCTTGTTTGCATTTAAAACTTGTCTACATTGACAACCCGTTCCCCTCGGGAGACGCGAGAACACCCGACCCAAACCCAGAAAGAAGGGCTATCAACCCACCGTAGCGTCATTGGCGAGCGAACGAATGAAAGACCCTGAGCTTGAACCGACTTCGACTTATCAGTCTGAAGGTCGTAATGGGTTCTCAGGACGCAGGCGGCAGTTTCTCATGAATCGAAATCTGACCACTATTGCGCCCCTTCAGCCACCAGCCCTGGCCCGATATCTCCACCAAAAACACCTCGGGATACTCAGAATTTTGTCGCCATTGCCGGAAACAAAGTTGACAGTTATGGCTAATTCTATGGCTCCCGTCACTGTTCTTGAGCGTCCCCACCGCATAAACCCCACCCTCCTGAGTAATTTCCACCACCGAAAGGCAAAACTTCAGCTCGTCGCCGCTGACGTTCACAAAGGGAAAGGCGACCTTGGGAAGCTCGAACACCAGATACTGCTGTTGCAAACGCACCACCTTGATCTGAACTTCACAGGTGATGACGCCATAGTTCGGGGAATGGATGGAAATTCGCAAGGGATCACCCGGACAAATTGTTTTGCCCTCAAGCGGGCCGTAGGGTATTTTCATACTACAGTGCAGATAGGGGTGATGTCTGAGAATCGGCGCTTGAGTTGACAGCATTGAAAATTGAATCAACCAAGGTATTCTGTTAGCCTTGTCCAAAAGATTAGCGCAAAAACAGTTGAGTTATAGGCGCTATTGATAAAATACCAATTTTGCGCATCTTAATAAATTGAAATCTGATTTTATCGTGAGTCACTTTTCCTGCTGCTCTAGTCCTCAAGAGTTCATGCATTCAAAACAATATCTCAAAACAACTTTCCGAGCGTTTTCTTATTGATATTCCTTGTGAGCAATCACTTCAACAAAGACAAATAAATATTTATATTCAGTCATTTCTGAGAGTAGTGAGTAATCACTCACTACTCAGAATATCTACATTATCATCTCAGTTTCTAGAGACTTTATTAAGGTTACTTATTCAACTTTATTAGAGATCTTAAAGTTAGCTGAACTTGATCGATCTTTAGAAGAATTTCTCGTACCCAAGTTTCTCAACTCCTAACAAACCCTAATCCCATGCCCCCCATTCCCCCCACAAGCGCCCCACGCATAACTGCCCATGCTGACACTGTCTTAGCGCAAGCCCAATTGCTAGAAACTCCCTACTTTCAAGCTTTGCGCAATGGCGAGATGACCCTAGAGCAGTTCCGGCGCAGCCAGGAACAGTTTTACTTCGCAGTGACGTTCTTCCCCCGTCCGCTCGCGGCCTTGCTGGCCAAGCTGTCCAACCCCTCCACTCGCCAGGGCATTCTGCATAACTTGGTCGAAGAGCATGGTGACTTCAACCCCGAAGAGTTCCATGAAGCCACGATCCGTCGTTTTGTCAAAAACATCGGTGGCAACACCGATTTCAACAGCCTGGGGATTTGTCCCGCCATCCATAGCTTTAATAGCCTCTTGCTGGGAACCTGCACTCTGGATGAAGTGGAAGTGGGCGCAGCCTGTTTGGGCATGATTGAATATGCGTTTATTGGCATTTCGGCGACCCTTGCACAACAGTCGATCAAGCGGGGTTGGATTACCCCTGAAAAGCTCAGCCACTACGTGCTCCACGAAGAGCTGGATGCGAAGCATGCGGAAGACTTCTTTGTCTTGGTTGAGTCCCAATGGGATAACCCGCTGCGCCGTCCGCTGATTAAAAAGGGCTTAGAGCTGGGCATTTATACCTGGAAATGCTTCTACAACGGGCTCTATGAAGCGGCGCTTCAGGCAGCGCCAGCAGCTCAAACAACCGCAACGACAGAGCTGGTTGAGGTATAGCCAATTCGCTCGGCCGAATGATTTTCGGCCGAGTCCCCCACCCTATCGAGTTAGATATTGCTACACTCACTCATCGGGTTCGGGAACTGTACAAAGCCCACAATAACGTCCATGAATACCCAAGATTTAACGCTAGATTTAGAACGGCTTGAACAGATACGCCAGAGCATCGATCAAGGTCTTGCAACCGTCTATGGAGAAGACGCTTTGAGTATCTTAGTCAGACGTTTGGCTGAGTCCCTTGATGTCAAGTATGCCTTCATTGGTCAGCTTGATAAAACAGAAGCCAGCTCGCCGGAGCAGCATCCCTTGGTTGAAGTGGTCGCCATGTGGGGGAATGGTAACTTGATGGAGCGCTTTAGCTACCAACCGATTCCCCCTTGTTTAAAGGTGCTGGGTAGTTTCCCGATCGCCGTTTTCCCTCAAGGGATCCGTGAACAGTTTCCCAATAACCCCTGGCTCAGTGCCTGGGAATTAGAGAGCTATATTGGCTTGCCGTTGTTCGATCGTTTTGGTCGTCTGCTGGGTTTACTCTCGGTCATGGATACTCGACCGATGGAGAGTCCGAATTTGGTGGCTTCTATTTTGCAACGGTTTGCCGTGCGGGCTGCAGCAGAGCTAGCGCAACAGCAGGTGGAAGTTGTGTCGTTGTCGGCGTCTGCTACTGAGCAACGTCTAGGCTACCAGTTGATGTCTACCTATTCCTATGCCTATGCCCTACGGGCCACCAATACACCCAATGCTTGGGATTTGGTGTGGATCACCGAATCGGTACGGGATATGACTGGGTTTACTGAAGCCGAGTTGCAAGCCATGGGCTGGCAGAATTTGCTCCATCCCGAGGATCGAGAGCTGCTCAACCAACAGCTCCAAGCCCTCGAAATTGATGCTTCTGTTGCGCAGGGATATCGAATTTTTACCAAGAGTGGTCAGTTGCGCTGGTTCTGGAGCCATCATAAGGCGATCGCCCCTGAGCCTGCTGATTTAGGAGGCTACCAAATTGTTGGCGCAGCCTACGACATTACCGAGTCTCAATGGTCTCAAGCCAACCTCAAAGCCCGGAACCAAGCCCTTGCCCAACAACTCCGGGAGCGCAGCCAACAGCTCCAAGAAGGACTCCAGCGCCTTGCGCATCTAGAGCGACGCCAAGACGATTTCTTGAATCGTCTTTCTGAATCTTTGCGCACGCCTCTGACGAATATGCGTGTGGCAATTCACATGCTGCAACTGCGTGACCCTCCCGGTAGCCGGGACTATCTGAGAATTCTGCATACCGAATGCGAACGGGAGATTGCGTTTGTCGATGACCTACTGAACTTCCAGCCGTTAGACGAGGCGCGGTTCCCCAAGCGATTGGATGTGCTCGACCTAGAGTTGTGGTTGCCCCGACTCATTGATGCCTTTCGGCTACCGATCCGGCAGCACAAACAGCGCTTGAGCCTGGAGTTCGAGCCCAACTTGCCCCATATCGCGGTGGATCGCTTCTATCTTCAGCGGATTTTGACGGAACTGCTCGGTAATGCCTGTAAATTCACGCTTGAGGGTGGAGAAATTGTCATTCGGGTGACGTTGGAGGTAAGTGTGAATCCCCAGCCGGATTTTATTTTTACGGTGCGCAACCAGGCAGAGATTCCCCAGGAGGAGCAATCTCGCGTCTTTGCTAAGTTTTATCAAATTCCTCAGGCGAGTCCAACCCAGGGGGGAACCGGTCTGGGGCTAGCACTGGTGAAGCTGCTGGCGGAACGGATGGGCGGTAAGGTTCTGCTGCGGTCTCAGGGGGGCTGGACGGATTTTTCGGTTTATCTGCCTCCGGTTTGAGCTTCAAAGTAGATGCGGTTTAGAGAACGCGTGACGACCGCCACTGCCCAATGGTTTCACCAGCAATGGCAACAGGGACGGGTGGGGGCGATCGCCCCCATCGCCACGCCCAATGCAGCCACAGTCCAAGCTTATTTAGCGCAAGAATGCCAGCGCCTCCAGGCAGCAGGCTATGGCGGGGCGATCGCCCCCCTCAAACGCAACACCTGGTATTCCTACCGTTGCATCGTCGAGAGCAATGCTCGACCCCTATTTTGGCAAGAGCCAGATCTGCCGGATTACTGGTGTGGGGCCTTGGCACAGCAAGGCTTTACACCGATCGCTTACTACCACTCAGCAGAATGTACGGATCTGGGTATTGTTGACCCCCGCTACTCAGAACTGCGCGATCGCTTTACTCAAAACGGCATCCGGTTACGCGCTGTCAACTTACAAACGCCAACCATAGAATTGGAGAAAATTTATAGGGTGGCGATCGCCGCCTTCGCCAAAAATTTCTGCTTTACCCCCATCCCCTTTGGAGAATTTCACCAGCTTTACGAACCCCTATTACCCCGCTTGAATCCAGAGATGGTGCTTCTAGCAGCCGCAGGAGAGACAATCATTGGCTTCGCGCTGGGCATTCCCGATCTGCGAGCATCGTCAAAACAAACAGTGATCCTGAAAACCGTTGCTGTCTTAACACAACGTCGGTATGGAGGTTTGGGGCGTTGGCTAGTCGCCGCCTTTCACAATCGCGCAGCGAAGCAAGGCTACCAGCGCATTATCCATGCCTTGATGCACGACGCCAATTTTTCCTGTAATCTGAGCCGACGCTACGCGACTCAGACCTTTCGTCGCTATGCATTGTGGGGCAAAGTCTTCGGTCATTAATCAATTTCAATCGTTTCTGGCGCTTGACCGTTGCTGGGCTCGGGCATCGCAGCCGCTTGAGAACCAATACCCTGCTGAGTTAACCAGGTTTTGAGGGGATCTTGCTGGGGGTTCAGACGGAGTGCGCCCGTCACAAACCCTCCTAAGAAGGCAATGGGTTGTTGGGTAAAAGCCTTACCCAAAGGCAGGATCTCATCAAACATCTTTCTTCAAGTTCTTCTGCGTGTGCCACCCGGCATTGTAGCGAATACTAAGCGCTGATTGCGGCCGTTCTCCAATCTCACACCGCTATCCCAAAATTGCATCCTGTATAAATGGATTCAGTTTTTTGTCAAGCAGGTGTTACATTGTGCAACAATAGAAACTATCTTCGTTGTGAGGCTCCAGTCCCTATGACCCAGAGTTCGAACTTACCCCTCAGCATGGAACAGCAGTTTGCTCTCCGTAAGTATGCCGATCAGGCCCGGCATGTTCCCCGTGAAGAACTTGAAGATCTCTTCGTTGAAATTCTCCGACAGAAGATGGCGCAGGAGAATGTCTTCAAACGCTTAATGGGGGGCATGTCTTAGTCGTTAGGCATTGACGTAGTGCCATGGCGCAGCTAAAAAGGTGCATTAGAGTAGGTTGGGTTGAGTGGAGCGAAACCCAACACAGGCAATGCGTGAAAGGATTTGCCTCTTGTCGATCTAACCCACCATTCAAGGTGTGTCACGGCAGTAGCGGTGGTATACCACAAAAAACAGTAAGCAGGTTCTTAGCCAAGAACCTGCTTGATATATCTAGATGAATTAAGCGCTCAGAGCAAGCCAGTGTTGGTTCCTTGCTTACCCGTTGCCAAACTCACTTTGACAATCTTGCCCCCCATCTTCATAATCCGTTGTTGTTCACGGAACCAGTTTTCAAAGGGAACAAGCTTAGTAAAGTAAGTATTTTGTAATTCTCTTTGAGTTCGAATTCGGGTTTGGCTTGGTACGCAAGCCGTAACTCGGAACATACGCATAGGTCTTATTTTCCCGTCTTATGCTATAAAAATGCGATTGCCAAAATGCAGAATTCGAGAGGGTACAAATCAATGCTAGACGATTTGAACTTATCTTTAGGTTTTGCCCAGACAAGCGAGGTCGTCTAACACTCATCAGCTCACCTCTCGAACTCATAAATCATGCCAGAGGCAATCAGCCAGGAGATTGACTCAAGGTGTTAGCCTAGACCAGAACAGATGTAGTCGAAGTACACACCCATTTCCTTACCAGCGTCCATACCAACCAAGCCAGCGGTGACTTCTTTCATCGCCTGAATCGCCTGAACCGTTGCACCGGAAGGAACTCCCAAAGAGTTGTAGGTTTCCTTTAGACCATTGAGAACTCGCTCATCCAGGATCGAGGGATCGCCAGCGAGCATGGCATAGGTGGCATAGCGGAGATAGTAGTCCAAGTCACGGATGCAAGCAGCATAGCGACGAGTGGTATACATGTTGCCACCGGGACGGGTGATGTCAGAGTAGAGTAAGGACTTAGCAACGGCTTCCTTAACAATACCAGCAGCATTAGCGCTGATCACGCTAGCAGCGCGAACGCGGAGTTGGCCACTCTGAAAATAGCCCTTGAGCTTGTCGAGGGCAGAGCCGTCAAGGTACTTACCTTGAACGTCAGCAGAATTGATAACAGCAGTAATAGCGTCTTGCATGAATCGATTTCCTCAAGCGAACATATAGATGAAACTGTTGAATGGAAGAACAAAGCAGTCAACTACTGCATTGCACCCACAACGTAGTCAAAATAGGTGCCAGCTTCAGCCGCATCATCAGCGGCCATCATGCCAGTTGCCACATCCTTCATCTTGGTGACTCCCAAAGCCACTGCTGCGATCGGCGTGCCCAAGGAGTTGTACATTTCACGCACACCCACCAAACCAATTTCTTCGATTGGGGTGACATCACCTGCCACAACCCCATAGGTAACGAGGCGCAGATAATAATCAAGGTCACGCAAGCAGGTTGCGGTCATCTCTTCACCGTAGGCATTGCCACCGGGGGAAACAACGTCAGGGCGTTGTTGGAAGAGCTGATCGCCAGCTTCTTTGACGATGCGTTCACGAGATTCGCTCAGGGTCTGAGCAATACGCAGACGGCCCTCACCGCTGGTAACAAAGGCTTTGATGCGATCGAGCTCACCGGGGCTCAGGTAGCGAGCCTCAGCATCAGCATTCACGATCGATTTCGTGACAATACTCATTTCTCTGGATTCCTCCAAATAAAAAGGTTTCAACCAGGTTGGCTTAAAATCTGGTCTTAAAAAAAAGGCGGTCGTCTCAACTGCCCTGCGGATAGACGCCGCTTGGCAGCAGCCTTCCGGGAACATTGTCCGGTACTGCGTTCACCTTAGTCGTTAGACTGTAACATTTCGTAACGTGTCTCCTCATGTTCGTCGATACGCTTTACGGGTTCCTCGAATTTAGCTGGGGCTGAAGACACCGAGGATCGGGCAAAGTCGCCTTCTCGGGGGTTCGCGGGAACCAGAAAGCGGTGCGTTTGCACAGTTCCACCAGCAGCAGCATCAGGGGAACTTCGATCAATACCCCCACAACGGTGGCGAGAGCCGCCCCCGAATTGAGACCAAAGAGCACCACAGCGGTGGCGATCGCCACCTCAAAGTGGTTACTCGCGCCAATCAAGGCGGCGGGCGCAGCGTCTTCGTAGGTCAACCCCAATTGTTTGGCAGCACCATAAGCAATGCCGAAAATCAGCAGGGTTTGTAGGAGTAGGGGAATGGCAATCAGGACAATGTGCAGGGGATAGGCGACAATCAATTCCCCCTTAAAGGCAAAGAGCAACACCAATGTAATTAGCATGGCGGCGATCGCGACCGGGCTCAAATAGGGCAAAAAAACCTGATTAAACCAGGTCCGTCCTTTGCGGTGCAAAATCACTGCACGGGAGACCGAGCCCGCCAGTAAGGGCAAGCCGACGTAAATCAGTACCGAGAGGACAATCGTTTGCCACGGTACAGTGAGATTACTCGCAGCCAAAAGCCAACGCCCCAGCGGGGCGTACAAGAAGAGCATTACCAGCGAGTTAATCGCGACCATCACTAACGTATGCCCCTGATTGCTGTAGGACAGGTAGCCCCACATCAGCACCATGGCCGTACAGGGGGCAATCCCCAGAAGAATCGCTCCGGCAATATAAGAACTGGATAAGGCCACCTCTGCCCCCCGGATCAGCTCGGTACCGCCGAGCCAGGGGGCAAAAAGTTGTCCGAGGAACAACTGGGCGAGAACCACCATCGTGAAGGGTTTAATCAACCAGTTCACCACCAAGGTGAGTAACACAGGTTTGGGCGTTTGGGCTGCTTTGCGGGTCTGACCCAAGTCGATCTTGACCATGATGGGGTACATCATGAAAAAGAGACAAACCGCAATGGGCAGGGAAACTTGGTAAAGGCTCAGCGCATCTAAGGCGAGGGCAATATCAGGAAAGAGGCGTCCGAGGGCAATGCCAGCTGCAATACAAAGGAACACCCAAAGGGTGAGATAGCGCTCAAAAAAGCTGAGGCGTCCACCCGCTTGCACCGATTGATGGGTTGAGAGAGGAGGAGGGGCTGAAAAGGGCATGAGCACTGCAATCAATCAATAAAACTTGATACATTGTCAATTATAAAGAAGTGATTGCCAGCTTGTCTACATCCACGCTTCATTTACAGGAATAGCCATATGAGGAATTGTCTCGACAACATCCTGAAAACAATATTTCTCAACCTATCTTGATGTAATCCGCGTCAGCCGTTAAAACCAGAAGCCTTACATGCAAAAGAGCACCCGACCCCAAAAACAGGAGAAGGGCTGTAAGCGCTTCATAACAGCAGCGTTCGGTCTAACTGACGACCACTTCCGAATCGCATCAGTTGTCCTCAGAACAGGCCGATGCGGGCAAAATTGGGCTAAAGCGACGGTATTCGGCAAGATACTGCTCTAGACGTACTAATTCGGGTAGGTTCAGACTGTAATAAATCCAACGCCCCTCCTGACGAGAGCGAATCAGTCCAGCCGTTTTGAGGGTTTTGAGATGAAAGGAGAGCTTAGACTGGGCAACGTCTAGATGGGCGCAGAGGTCACAGACACAATATTCTTGATGGCGTAGGATTTCCAGGATTTGCAACCGTAGCGGGTCGGAGAGGGCATGAAAGCCTGCAATGAGTAAGTTAGGTTTAGAGGCAACTTGAGTGGCCATGGAGAGTGTTGGAGCAAGAAGAATAAAATCTACAGACGCAGTGTAGCGTATTATCAGTTTAAGAAGAGTTTATGATTACTGTCCCCCTACGTTAAAGTAGAACAAGTTTATCAATTAAATTATCAGAAGATTCTCAGGGGACAAATCACACACTGTGAGCCTTCTTCTAAAAACCGTCTGGATATCGATCATCGACAAAAACCAGCGCTCTCCCCAAACGTTTCCTGCCTCATTGTTTATTCAGTCAGGGCTGTCATCAATTATCACAAGAATAACAAGAGTTAGAGCATCACCTCGTGTAGCTATTGCCGAATAGCAGAGGGTTCGGCTTCCTATGCCCTAATCATCACAATCGCTGTCATAGAGAGAAAACGATTGCCATAGCGATTTAAAAGCCTCTTTTCTATAGGTTCATCCCTGTGTGTTATTGCTGGTCTCATAAAGGGTTCAGAACAATCTGATGCCATATGCTAGAATTCCTGCCCCAGCAGACTTGAAATCCTAGATGGAAATCGTCATCCATTCGGCTAAGTCGAACAGTCGGAAGACAATTATCCATCGTTTTAATGGTCTGCATGACCTCAAATCTATACCCTGTTTGACGCCATGAATATATCAAACGGTCAACACCATGTTTTAAGTTGAGCGATCGCCGCCGCAACCGTTGTCACGCCCACCACCTGTTTCGGTGCCAAACCCCTGAAAAAATCTTGAGTCTGCGGGCCGTCGCACAGCAAAATCACCCGCTTACCATTTTTCAGCGCCAGGGCCACCTCAGACGCAGTTCCGAGGCCCATACCACAGGCGACAACCTCATCAGCTGAGAGCACATTCACGTTGTTGCGGCCGTTTCCTAGGTCAGTACAGATGGCAATGTCCACCTGGGGATCGGCGGCTCGTTTATCTGGCCCGGGCAAGATCCCAACCGTTAAACCACCCGCTGCTTTGGCCCCTTGCATCGCGGCAGCCATCACGCCAGCGGGACGTCCGCCCGTCAGCAGCACCCAACCGCATTGCGCGATCGCCTCCCCCAATTGGCGGGCGTTATGCAGATCAGTTGCGGTTGCCCCTTGACCTGGACCCATGATGCCAATAATGGTTTTGGGCATTTAGCTCCCTCTCCGTATCAACCGTCTTTAGTGACCACACCAGTATGCTGAATCAAAAACCTGAACGGTGTGACTTTAGCGTCATTCCTGCTGCCCTCTATCTTCTCCGCGCTGCTGTTCACAATCAATGTCCCAACAGGGCATCTTAAACCAATCTTGCAGAAACGTCGTCAAGTGCTGCACTTTTGCGGAAAGATGACGATTGGCGGGATAGGCCACATAGGCCGTCAGGGGGGGTAAGCAATAGTTGGGCATGACCATCTGGAGCTGCCCCGAGCGCAACGCCTCGCCCACTAAAAACATCGGCAGCAGGGCAATGCCAATGCCCTGAATCGCGGCATCCCGAAGCACCTCACCGTTGTTGGAATAGTAACGGCAATGAATTTTGACGGCTTGTTGCTGGCCGTCCCTGTCAATCAAGCGCCATTGGCTGCCCGTGGCCAGGTAGCCATACTTAAGACAGTCATGAGCATGTAAATCACTGGGAACATGCGGTGTACCCCGACGAGCAAGATAGGTGGGAGATGCACAGAGGACGCGTCGGATGGGGGCGATCGCCTGCGTTACTAGGCTTTCATCTTCTTTCTCTAGCTGCGCAATCCGAATCGTGATATCAAAGCCTTCGGCCAGCAGGTCAACGAAGCGATCGCTCAGGGTCAGTTGCACCTGCACCTCGGGGTAGCGGTCAATAAAGGCGGCGATCGCCGCCGAAAGATGCAGCGTCCCAAAGGACATGGGTGCGTTGATTCGTAGGGTTCCCTTCGGTTCAGTATGGAGCTGGGCGATCGCCACCTCCGCCTCAGCAATGTCCGCCAAGATATTCACACAGCGCTCATAAAACGCCCGCCCCGCATCGGTGGGACTAACACGGCGTGTGGTGCGGTGGAGCAGTTGCACCCCTAGCTCGGATTCGAGTTGTAGTACCAACTTATTGACTACCGAGCGGGATTGTCCCAGGTGACGACCCGCCGCTGCAAAGCCACTGTGTTTGACCACCTCGGTAAAGGCATGGATACTTTCGAGCTTAAGCATTGCATCTATTTAGTTGACAATATGTTTCTATAATTAGTCATTGTCTTTATCAAAGAATCAATCCATAATAGAAGTCAAGAAACACGGGCAGTCTCCAACCCCTCACCGGAACCAACTGCCCCTCACAACGGAGGACTACAACCATGTTGACAATTCGTAAGGCTAATGAGCGTGGTGTTGCAAACTTTCGTTGGCTCAACAGCCACCACAGCTTCTCTTTTGGCGAATATTTTGATCCCAACCATATGGGCTTTGGTCATTTGCGGGTGATCAACGAAGATCGAGTGATCGCAGGCGAAGGCTTTGCCACCCACAGCCACCGCGACATGGAAATTATTACCTATGTTTTAGATGGTGCCCTAGAGCACAAAGACAGCATTGGCAACGGCTCCGTGATCAAGCCTGGCGATGTGCAGCGGATGTCGGCAGGCACGGGCATCGCCCATAGCGAATACAATCATTCCCAAGCCAAGGGCGTTCACTTCTTGCAGATCTGGATTGTCCCCGAGCGCAAGGGGCTTCAGCCCAGTTACGAGCAAAAATACTTCGATCGCGCGAGTAAGCAAAATCAATTGCGCTTGGTCGGCTCCCCGGACGGGCGTGAGGGCTCAGTCGTGATCCATCAAGACATTAACCTCTACGCTGCCAATCTAGAAAACGGCCAAACCTTAACCTATGGGGTTGAACCTCAGCGTCAGATCTGGCTGCAGGTGGCACAGGGAGCGCTGACGCTCAATGAGCAACCCTTGAAAGCGGGGGATGGTGTGGCAATCGCTGCTCCAGAAACCCTCACGCTCAATAGCAACGCCGCCGACACCGAGTTTCTTCTCTTTGACCTTGCAGCTTAGGAACTATTGCGAAACTCTTTCTATAGCTGGCTGATAGCTCCTTTTCCATCGGGTGAGTCGGACAGGTTATCGCTTGTCCCATAAGGGGTTCAGAAACCTCTGATGTCACGCCCGACTTTAATCACTTGCCTCAAGCTCTGGGCGCTAGATACACTAACACGAATAACAGTGTATCTAGCGCTCTCTCCGTTTGAGCTGAACCCAAGTGGACTGGGGGATTTATCCTGCTTCATTCGTCGCCAATTTGCAGTAACTGCTTCTGTGTATACCGATTTTTGTTAAGATTTCTAAAACATTCCTAGAATTCTCGGGCTTGAATGAGTTACACACTAGGATAGTTTGACGTCGTCCCAAGGGGTGATACACACTTTCACCCTTGAGCATCAAACCCATTAAACCCCATCCCTCTTATTAGGAATTTTTATCAATCCCAGGTTTAGCTGATGAGTATGGAGACCTTAGAGTTTATCATTCACCCTGATGGTCGAGTGCAAGAGACCGTAACGGGGATCGTTGGCCGCTCTTGCGCCGAGGTCACCGCTGCGATCGAATCCCAATTGGGTCGAGTTGTTAGCACCGAAAAGACCGCAGAATATTACGCTCAGAATCACCAGACCCTTACTGGTCAGCAGGCATTCCAGGCGACTTGGAGCAGCGAAACCAGCTCTGGTGTTTTCTAAAGACTTTCGTTTCCCAACTTCACCTTCTCTTTCACCTTTTCTCGTAACTATGTCCCATTTCAGCAACATCAAAACTCAACTTCGTAACCTAACCTCTCTCAAGGCAGCCCTTGGCGACCTGAACCTCGACTGGAAAGAGGGTCCCCGTCCGGTACGGGGCTATCAGGGTCAAACCCGCACCGCTGAGCTGGTTCTGGAGCAAGCCAATCACTATGACATCGGTTTTAGCTGGAATGGCAGCGAATATGAATTGGTCGCTGATCTGCAATATTGGCAGCAACCCCTCTCCGTTGAAGGCTTTCTGCAACAGATCACCCAACGCTACGCCTACAACACCGTTTTGAATGAGTCTCAGAATCAAGGTTTCCAGGTTGCCCAGGAGCAGCGGCAAGCTGATGGTTCGATCCGATTGGTGGTACAGCGCTGGGGTGCTTAGATGAGCAGCTTCGACTCGGACTTTCTAACCACGCCAAATCCAGAATCCTTCGACCTAGAGCCAAGTGTTCCGGAATCGAACACAGCGGAACCGACGGGTTATGAGCCTGAGTTAGGGGGCATTTTTCGCGATGCCCCTGATCGCACAGGCTTTGAGCCCGAACTCGGGGGAATGTTACGCCAGAAGGGGGTCTATGTCGATGAAATCACTTGCATTGGCTGCAAGCATTGTGCCCATACTGCGCCGAATACGTTTTATATGGAGCCAGAACATGGGCGGGCGCGGGTGCTCCGTCAGGATGGCGATCCAGAAGCGATGGTGGATGAGGCCATTGATACCTGTCCCGTCAACTGTATTCACTGGGTGGACTATACCGAACTCAAGCACCTTGAAGCCGAGCGGCAGCATCAGGTGATCCCGATCGCTGGTTTTCCCCTCAGTGCCACAGCCCATAAGAAAAGATCGGCAGGCAACAACAAAGACCAACCAAAGCCCAGATAAATCTTTCTATCGGCAGGGTTTGAAACTATCCGTGTGCGCTTTAAGCACCAAACTTCAACCTCTGAGGCCACTATTAAGCCATGAATAGACCAGATGGCAGGCGGAACACACTATCCCTGCGGGAAGCTCCGCCAATAATTTCCTTCGACTCCCCTCAAGGCAAACGCTCACTGAACGCCTGCACTATGATTGCCCTGCTGATGATCCGTAGCGCGGGCATTTTGTCCACGATGGTCTAGACTTCAGACAAAACATAATTCTCAGCTTTAAGTTCACACCAGTGATTTACTCAGCGGTGATTCGTAACCGCTGGGTCAGCAGGGTAATTCCATCCTCCCGGATTACGATCGCCGAAAGCCATTGATCTTTGGGCTGAGGGGGTGCTGTACCTCGTTTAAAGATCCCCCCTGCCTGAAGCAGTTCGAGTTCGATCGCTTCAATCGCGGCGGCCTCTTGGTAGGAGACCGGGGTTTCCAGAGCGCCCCCCAGCAGGAGTTCGCCTTGGAGAGGTTCCTGGACAATGACATCAAAGTCAAAGGTTTCGCCCACAGCCACCACTGGGGGCAAATTGATGTCCAATTCAGGCGGGTTGACCCCCGAAAAGATTAGCGTTCGCTCAGCCAGAATATCCTGGCGGGTAATCTGTTGGCTGGGGCGATCGATGTATTGGCGGGATTGAATCTCAGCTTCTAGACGGATGGGTCGTGTCCCTTCGTAGCGTGAGCCAGAAATGCGCGTCAACGTCTGAGCGATAATGGTATCCCCTTGAGTCTCCCATGCTTCGACTTCAATGTCGTATTGGATGCCGCTATAGTCTGACCACAGACTCTCTAAGCCTTGGGCCAACTGCTGGCGATCGAGCCCATCGGAATGACGAAACGCATCCCCATAGAACCCCATGACCGCTGTCAAATCATAGCGGTTTGCCGCCGTTTCAAGGGCTTGGAGGGTTTGGGCAACTTCGGGATTCGCCGCATTCAAGCTCTGGGCTTGGAGCGGCAGAATAGAAACAGTGCCCCAAATTGCCAAACTCCCCAGAACCGAAGCGACCGCTCGCCGAATTGCAAAGTTACCCATTGATGATAGGTTGGACTACTGAAATACAATACCCCTCACTATAGCTCATGCGTGTTTTGATTGCGGCAAGTGGCACCGGTGGTCACATCTTCCCCGCGCTAGCCGTGGCTCAACAGCTAGCGGGGGCTCAGATCGACTGGCTCGGCGTCCCCGATCGCCTCGAACAGACCCTAATCCAAGACTATCCCCTCCACACCGTTCGTGTGACGGGGTTTCAGGGTCGGCCCGGATTACACACGCTGCGCATTCTCCAACGCTTCATCAGTGCAACCTTGCGTGTCAAACGCTTGTTGAAAGAACTAAAGGTTAATGTGGTGTTTACCACGGGGGGATATATTGCCGCCCCAGCGATCTTGGCAGCTCGCTGGCAGGGGCTACCGGTCATTCTGCACGAGTCCAATGCGATTCCTGGCAAAGTGACCCGCTTTCTGGCTCGTTTTTGTACTCAGGTGGCGGTAGGATTTACACCAGCGGCTGACTACCTACCCGCTCAGAAAACCCGCTGGACAAGTACCCCTGTACGAAACAGCTTTCTCACGCCCCAGACCCTCGATTTGCCTATTCCGGCCGATATACCACTGATTGTGGTGGTGGGGGGATCTCAGGGAGCCGTCGCCGTCAACCAAATGGTGCGGAACTGTGCAACCGCCTGGCTGGCAACGGGTGCTTATATGGTTCATCTGACGGGCGATCGCGATCCAGACGCCGCAAGTTTCCAACATCCCCATTACTTCGCGCTGCCCTTCTACGCCAACATGGCCAGCCTCTTGCAACGCGCCACCTTGGCCGTCGGACGAGCGGGAGCCGGAACCCTGACCGAACTCGCCATCACCGGTACGCCAGCGGTGTTGATTCCCTATCCCTATGCTGCTGAAGATCATCAATATCACAATGCCATGGCGTTTGTGGAACAGGGCGCGGCATGGGTCTTCCGCCAGGAAACCCTCACCGCTCCAGTGTTGGAAAATACCGTCCTGGACTTGCTTGCCGCCCCTGAACAGCTTGCGCAGATGGCCGCTCAGGCCCAGACGCTCGCGGTCACAGACAGTGCTGCCCAATTGGCACAAATGTTGCGTCAGCTTGGTATCGCTTAAGGCCAGCCGTCAACACGTTAGTGCCGTGGCATACCTTATTTGGTGCATTATGATGACCCACGGGCGAATCCCTCAAAACACTGGCGGTGTTGGGTTTCGCTGGGCTCAACCCAACCTACTCCCATACACCTTTTTAGCTGTGCCACGCAGTAGGCGGGCTAATCCCCCAAACAAATCCCTAAGCCCCGCGCCGTTTTGACCAACGTGTCTTCGGGGTTTACCTGCCGATAGGTCTCGATCGCCTTCTCAATCGGTACGGGCACAATCTGGTTATTCTGCCAGGTGACGACCATATCATCCTTGCCCTCAGCAATGAGATCCACCGCCGCCACGCCAAAAGCTGAGGCCAAAACCCGATCGGTGGGTGAGGGGATACCGCCCCGCTGGATATGCCCCAGCACTGTCACACGGGTTTCGGCCCCCGTCGACTTACTAATCGCATTAGCTAAATATTGGCCGATGCCACCGAGGCGACATTCCCAAAACTGCTCCATTTTTTTAACGGTTTCGCCTCCCTCGGTACAGACCGCTTCTGAGACGATCACCACCGAAAAGTGGAAGCCCGCATCCTGACGCTCCTGAATTTTGCGGCAGATATTTTCGAGGGTGTAGGGAATTTCGGGAATCAAGATAATATGCGCACCACCCGCAATGCCCGCTTCTAGGGCAATATGCCCGGCATCCCGGCCCATGACTTCCAAAATCATCACCCGATCATGACTGGCTGCCGTGAAGTGGAGGCGATCGAGGGCATCGGTGGCAATATCAACGGCCGTGCTAAAGCCGATCGCGAGTTCCGTCTCGCCCACATCATTATCGATTGTTTTGGGAATGCCAATCAGGCGAATATTCCCCTGCTGGGCCAACCGTCGCAAAATCGCCAGACTGCCATCACCGCCAATACCGATCAGGGCATCTAAACCGAGCTGATGATAGCCTTCAATAATTTCAGCCGAGCGATCCTTAATCGAGCCATCAGCCATGGGAAAGGCAAAGGGATTTCCCTTGTTGGTCGTGCCCAAAATCGTGCCGCCCTGCGTCCGCAACCGATCCACTTCATGACGCTTCAGAGGCATCACTCGAGGTGGTCGTTTCATCAACCCATGGGTTGCACCTTGAATGCCCACCACATCCCAGTTGTAATGCCCCACAGCATGGTTGACCACTGCCCGAATAATCGGGTTTAAACCCGCACAGTCACCACCGCTGGTTAAGATGCCAATCCGCTTTGTTTCACTCATGAGAATGCTCTTGCTAACTGCACCGAATTTCAATGAGCTTTTCACAGCACACCGATTTCAGCACACTTAAGTATGTGGAAACAATTGTCTAGGCAAAGGGAAATTTAAGGATTTTTCATCCATGTAATTTTAGATTTAGGCCGCTAAGGGGAGTTGCCGCTGTTGTAATTGCTGCATATGGTGAAAGAGCTGCCAGCAATAGGCCTCGGGCAGACCACAGGTGACTGCCCCCCGCAGTACCACATTGAAGTACCAGTCGTTCGGTGCCAGTTCCGTCATCACCTTATTCACCACCACATAGGTACGAACGGCGGAGTAAGTTTTGCCCTGGCACTCAACGCTAACAGATTCACGACGGTAGCCATTTTGGGGAAGTTCTTCGCGCAGATCCAAGGCGTCACTACAGCGCCAGGGCAAGCGATAGAGCACGCCGATGACCGTTGCCCCAGGCTGAGGGACAACATCGAGCGCACCACAATTACGCCGGAGCGCTCGTCCGTAGAAGCCGAGGTGATAATCATTCAAGGTGGCGATGCCCAGGACGTAAGGGGACATCCGTTCACCGAGCGATCGCTCCAGATCAACCGGGCACATGCAGGAGCCGTAGGCAAAGTAGTCAAAGGTGGGTTCAGGAGGACGGGATACGGTCAGTTTCTTCATGGGGCAGCAGCGATCAGCGAGGGAGCCTTAATGTTTTTTCATTAAGATTTCTCTGGTTTTATCACTGGTGCTGTAGCAGTTTCTACACTCTGTAACACTGTGTAATCTTGCCCTGGCTCAAACAGCATGAGAGACCACAAAAACTATCAATACTTTTACTTTGAAAATAGACAATATCAATACTTTTGCACCAAGTAAATGAAGCTAGCGAGATCCCCCCGGCTACGCCGACCCCCTTGGTAAGGGGGTTTTCATCGTTGGGGGTGATAACCCGTCATGACTCGTTGGTGTGAGGATACCAACGCAATGGTATTTAGCAGTGGCAGCGGAGAGTTACCCCCCGAATTCGCGCCACTATGCTACCATCAGCTCGTACAAATAAACTAGGTTTACGTGTACGACAACTTCTGTAAGTATTTGATTGAAACCTATCCTGATGATTTTGCCGCTTGGCTCATTGGCCAATCAGTCCCCCTGAGCCGACTCGAACCCACTGAACTGATTAGTGAGCCGATTCGGGCAGATTCTTTGCTACTCCAAGGTCAGGATGTGGTGCTACACGTAGAATTTCAAACCCAACCGGATGCGGCGATTCCAGAGCGGATGGCGCAGTATTATCTCCGCATCCATAAGAAGTTTGCGAGTCAACGGATTGTTCAAGTGGTGGTGTACCTCCGAGCAACCAGTTCACCGTTGGTCAAGCAGACGGTGTTCCGTTCGGGGGGGATGACTCATCGATTTCGGGTGATTCGGCTTTGGGAGCAACCGAAAGCGGTGTTTTGGAATACACCGGGTTTGTTGCCGTTGGCGATTCTCTCTAAAGCGGCGCATCAGGATGCGGAGGGACTGCTAGAGCAGATACGGGTACGGATCAGTGAGGTGACAGCGGATGTGGGAATGCAGGGAAACTTGGAGACCGCGACGGCAATCTTTGCTGGGCTAAAATTAGAATTGTCTGTGATTAAGCGGATTATGAGGAGTCAGGTCATGCGAGAGTCGGTTTTCTACCAGGATATTGTTCAAGAGAGTGAGCAGCGCGGCATTATCAAGGGTGAACAGCGTGGCATTATCAAGGGTGAGCAGCGCGGCATTATTAAGCTCCTCCGACAACTTGTGCCGTTTTTGCAAGGGTTTAATGTGCCTGTTGAGCCGTTGTTGAAGCGGTTGGGCGTGACTCAGGCGGAGTTGGATGCGGCGGAGGAATTGGAGAATTAAATGGGTTGTTGAAATAAGACATCACGTAGGGCTGGCAATGCCCATCCTACAATTTCTAATATTCACCCACAAACTGGGGATGAACCCACAGAAATTCTCGACGGCGATTCTGGACACGGATCAAGCCACCAAAACTGGGATCTTTTTCTCTTAAGAAAGTATGGAATTCACGCAGCACTGAACCTTGAACACGAAACACTTCTCCCCAAACAGACTTTTGGGAATCGCTTTGCCCCTGTCTATCGGCAGTTCTTATATTATCTGTAAATCCAAACTCTAAACTTTTTTGACCTAAATCCAATTCATCTTGGATTCCTGCGTAGGTTTTTTCATTGAGCAAAACTTGTGTGGTAGAAGTAGCAACAGGTAGAACTAAACTCAGAGTGATTGTTATAAATTTGAAAGTAGTAATAGCTTTGGTAAACCATTCCCTGCTGAGTTCTAGTTCATAAACTCCTTGTTCGGGGCTTGCTGGGTTTAACACAGGCAGAGGGGTGCGTGAATGCTCACACCAGAGAGTGAGTTGGAATCTTGTTATAGACCACTTTGGGTGATCGAAGTAGTCAGGAGCAACCGGCTTAAAGCTAAACAGTCTTGGGCCTTCTCCGGCTTCGTCTGCAAATATTTGCATTAGGTAAGAGAATTGTTGATCAATACGACTGAGAATTGCTTTTTGTCCTGCGGATAAGGTTTGATAGCGTTGCCGATCACGATGATCGAGCCTTACCAGATCTCTGTGAATACTCTGAAGCTCATCTTGAATCGCATCTCGGAATTGCTCAATGCCAATTTCTTGCGAAGGGGGGGGCGTGGTGGGGGTATTATTAAGCAGTTGGTCAATATTTTGCCAGTCATCACATTGCTCACAGGGGTACTCAGAACGATTTACCTTTTTGCACTCAATCAGTTTTTGTATTTCAAATAAACCTGGATTGGGTGAGTTAAAGCAGCTTTCACTAAGACAAGGAACCATAATCTTGCATTTTAACCCTTTCCAGAAGTTTTCGACGAGCCATTGAATTTCTTGAGTGAGATAGGAGAGAAACTGTTGTGGATAGGCAGCACGAACAGTGATTCGTATATCGGTGTTAATCTGTTCCAGTAGAGCACGACCATTATAGTCATTATCAAGCATTAAGCCTCGCTGCCAATGGACGCTTTTTTCGTAGTTATTACGGCCGAGGGAATATTTATGCAGGCGGACAATAAGTTGATAAAACAACCCTTCTACGGGGGCTAATTGTCCGCGATCATCCACAATACGACAGATGTATATTTGTTGATGATCACCTATGTTTGGCGCTGATCCCCAGTCGGGAAACTGTTCGGGTCGGATATCCGAAACCAGTTGGGCGATGAGGTAAGTTTTGCTGGGGCTAATAGGGTCAAGAATAACTGTGTAGGCTAGATCAAAGCGTTCCATTAGCCGCAAAAAGATAGGATGGAGGTCTGCGGGATAGCCTGTTTCACCATAGAAGGGCGGATTAAGCCAAAGTTGACTGAGGTGATCAAATTCGACCAAGCCATTATGACGATGAATGGTTACGTCGTCAAAGACATAACTAATTGCTTTGGCTAACCAGTCTGGTTCAAAAATGACGATATCTTTCAGAATGGGGTCATATTGATAGTGGGTTAACCACCCCAGCTCGTGGAAAGTTCGTAGAAATAATTCGGTTTGTTTTTCTTCAATACCCTGCTCGGTACAGAGATGAATTACATCGCCATAGGGCAAACAAGGTTGGTTTTGGATTTGTAATATTTTCCGAACGTCTTGCCATTTTTTGAGAATTTCACGACCCATACCAGGTAAGTTTGAAGCGACGTTGGCGATCGCAGTTTTAAGTTCAGTAATTCCGTTAACCAATTTGCTATCTACCTGAAAAAATCCCAAAATAGTCTCGCTGCTAAATAGCTCAATTAATTCCTGACGATCAATATCTGGCTGACGCGACCCAGGCCCACAATAGGTTGACACAACTAAGATTTTCGCATCAGGTTCTCGATGTTTTATTAGTGCGATCCACTCTCCAACAAAACCTTGTTGTGGAACCTCACGAGGTTTCCAGATGACGAGATAGACAGCGGGGCTGCCGAAAAAGAATTGATGTGTGGGTCGATAAACTTTTTGCCCCCCAAAGTTCCACACGTTAAGGGTGATTTCGGTTTCATTATCAGATGTGTTAACAATAACAGGCTTGATCTCGATACCATGGGTTGTGGGGCGACCCTCAACCCACTTATCACCTCGAAGTGCGCCGAGTAAAGAACTTTTGCCAACTTCACCTTCTCCCACTAAAATCAATTTAGCCTCGTTTAAGGCTGTAAACTCTTCAACACTTATCGGTGTATTCTGGAGCCTTAAGTCTGGCAGTACCAGATCTGTCCTAGCTTCATATAGAGTGGTGAGGGATTCAGTTCTAGAATCTGTCTTCCCTTCAGAGGAGATGGATTGCCGATTAGTACGATTTGTGGAGGATCGGGTTCGGGATCTTGAAGCCGATAACACCTGCGCCGACTCCGCCAACACCGCATAAGCCCCGCCCATATTCCGCAACACCTCCGGCAACAACTCCGCAAACCGGCCCACTAGGCGCTCCTCTCCCGCCGCCTGCTCCAACCACTCCGGTTCCGCCGCCAAAAACGCTGCAAAGTTCTTAAAACTGCGCCCTAGCTTCTCGCCGATCGCCCGCGAGAGCACATTAATCACTTCATGGGTTGTGTAGGTCGGCACCGCCTGCGTCAACATTGTCCGTATTTCAGGGCTACGGAACTCATAAACTGGCCACTGCGGATCATCCTCCAATCGCTCAAACAGCCCACTCATAAACACCTCTGCCACATTGACCGGCGTCGAACGGGGCAACAACTCCCGCTGCAACAGATGCACCACCGGGAGGCTGACCGGAACCGCAGCCATCATGCTCGCCAACTGCTGGGCAGGGAGCGATGCCATGCCCAGGAAACGATCGACCCGCTCCGCATCCGTCGCCTCAGCAAACAGCGGTGGCGTGTTTTCCCGCAACTCCTGAAGCCGCCGCACCTGCGCCAGATTCAACACCACTCCTGGCGTCTTGGCTCGACCCTGCCCCACTACCACCTGGGCCCAAGCCGCCAGACTCTCCGGCTGCAACGTCAGCACTGGGAGCTTGATCGCCCGCTCAGGCTGGGCGCGGCGTCGCTGCCGTGTTGAGAGACCCTGGACGACCCATTGCTGATTGGCAACCCCCGGTGTGGTGGTGGTGAACTGGGCATCAAAACCGTAGCGTAATGCCGTCTGCTTCCAGAGCCATTCTGGCAAGAGCTGCATCAAGGCCAAATGTCCCTGCCGACTCCAAAACTCTAGCCAAGCATGAAGATTCGGCGGTAGCGGTTCCGTGGGGTGGGGCGAGGGCTCAAGCTGGCTGCGCTCCCAGAGGGGTGAGCGGCAATCACTGATCAACACGACTAATCTTCGCCCTGCTGGATGCACCAGCTCTCTGGGGTTCCCTACCCGGTGCGTTCCCGCCTGCCTTGAGAGCAAAACGGGTCTGCCCCCTTGGTTTTGTAGTGACCAGCGCCGTACTGACCGAAACGCCCCCTGTCTTCGCAAAACTTGCTGTTGAAACTCGGCGATCGTCTGCTGCCAAATAAAGCTCAGGGGGGAGTCTTCGACGACTAGCTCCAAATCCAGCCAACGCTCGGGCGCAGGCTGGAGTACAGGCTGCCAAATCTGCTGCTCGGCGATCTGCTCCAACGTCGCCGCACTGTCCAAGATCGTCGCGGTTCGGGAGGGGACTTTCCGCATCAAAGGCCGCAGGGCGCGACCCAGCTCCAGCGGGTTTTGCAGGGCGGCACTGGCCGGCGCACGGAAGGGTAAACCAGGAGAGGTGCGATCGCGCTCTTCCACCTCAGATAATCCAGGCGATCGCACCGCATCCGCCGGAAAAGCAGGCACACTCGGCTGCGGTTCGGGCGCAGAGTCCACACTCGCAGACGGCTCTGGCTCTGATTCTAGAGACCGGGATTCCCCCTCAGAAGCAAACTGGGGCGGCAGGTCTAGCGTCTCTGCTTCTGGCTCGGGTTGCGGGCGCGAGGCGATCGTCGGCCCCAGGTGCTGGGCCAGCCAAATCGCATCGGCAATCTCTTCATCGCCGAGGTCTAAACCTGATTGCACCAAACGCTGCAGAAGCTGCTTCATCAACCATCCTCACTGCTCAGGAGTTGCTTCATTAGGGCGGCTTTAAGCTGTTCCTTATCGCCTGCGACCAAGTCCTGCTCACGAGTGAGCATAAACAGGGCGTTGAGCAGTTGATCGGTGGCAATCAGTTCGTCTTTGGCGCAGCGTTGCTCGAAGGTCTCGATTAAATCGTTGCGCTCTTGCTCAACCCGCTTTGCCCAGGTTGCCGCCGCCGCTTCGCCTTGGGTTTGGGCGATCGCCGCCCGTCGCGCTGCTAAATCTTGCTTGAGGTGAGCATCCACAATCCGCTGGAGGTAATCCCCCTTCGGTACAGGCATCTGATAGCGCAAACAGCGCCGCAAAAAGGGGGGCGGAAAGGCCCGTTCGCCGTTGCTGGTGAGGAAGACCAGGGGGAAGGCGGTGCAGGTCACGATCCCATTATGGATGGTGTATTGGGGCGATTGCCAATCGAGGGCGTTTCCCCGGTCGGGATAGGCAGTTCGCACTCTGGGATTGGGGGCTTTCTCTTTGAGGCGCACCAACTCGGGAATCTCAAACCGGCCTTCTTCGAGCACGGTCAAAACGATGCAAAGGGAGAATCTCTTCATTCTTCGCACGACTGATCAGACTTCCCACTAATACTGAATCCGTAAAGCATAGGGAGAGATAAACTGCTGATTATTCCTCGGGCAGGTGGGACGCAGATTCGACAAGCTCACTGACCACCTGCGCTACGGGCTTCTGGGCTCAATATCCCGTAGCGCGGGCATCTTGCCCGCCACCCGGATCAGCTTTCACTTTCTGTGTTTATACAATCCGGATTTACTTTGAAAATAGACAATATTAATACTCTTGCACCAAGTAAATGAAGCTAGCGAGATCCCCCCGGCTACGCCGACCCCCTTGGTAAGGGGGTTTTC
>JBCDEB010000008.1:0-78139 GCA_039180005.1 Cyanobacteria bacterium P01_G01_bin.54
AGAAGCGGATAGCCCTTCGTTACTCTGAAACGCCTCATAAAAATATGTCATAAACTGCGCTGTTGCTTCATCACCTATCTGCCACATTGTACTAATGACACGGGATATACCTTGAGATTCAAGAAATGTACGACTGACTGTTACATCACCATCCCTATCTGCACCTAAACCAGAATCACAAAAGCCAAGAACCAAAAGATCTGTTGAAAGGTCTAGTTGACGAATATTTTGAATGGTCATTTCGGTATTCGTTACTCCATCGGAGAGGAATATCTTTCCTGGAGCACCATGCGACCCGAAATGAATGACCTCATAACCATTGCCTGTTAATGCTTGCAAAGCCTGCATTGTAACATCGTCATTCTCTAGCATATGAGTATTACTACCTCCATAGATCTCAGCAATACTTTGAGCCTCTGTTGCCACCCACGGAAGATCGCGTAAATTCTGACCTTCTTGAAAATCACCACTAGCAGTTGCTTCTAAATCCTCTGCAAAATCACTAACTGCTGCAATCACAGCAGTATCATTCTTCGGTACAATCTCACGATTGGCAATTTGGTTTCGTGAGATAGCGACACTGGTTGCAGAGGGAGTATGAACAATTTCATATTTATCCAGAAGCATTTCTCCAGTGGAACCTATGGGTAAACCATCTAAAGGAACTCGGTGAAGAATATCATCAGGAATAATTACGAGTTTCTTGATATAATTAAGTCCATTTAGTATAGACGAAAGTCCAAGCACCTCTGCTAACTTTTGTCCGAGTCGCTGAATACTTAAATCGTAGCCATGAGCGGCAATCTTTTTGGTGTAACTGTTTATTAGCTTATACACCTCGCCTTTAGAAAGTTCATGCGTTGTCATACTCTCGTGAGTCACTACCCAAATATAAATCTTGTCTGACAGGATCGAAAAATTCAAGATAGCTGTCTCTTGATCGAGAATTTGATTCTGAACTCCTGCTAAATCTAAGGTTTCCGGTAAACCTACATGCGCATCGGCTTGAGCACGATGCGTAATTGTCCGAATGCGCTCACTGGCATTAAATGCTCGCTCTTCATAGCCCGCTTCCATCAGTAAGCTAATATATCTGTCATAGTGAAGCTCCAGCGTACTGATATAGCGTTGAGACAACTCTGGGGTCAATGTTGCATTAATCCGTGTTGTTAAAGACTCCTCGTGTTGCTGAATTGCAAGTTCAGTATGAGCGATTTCTTCGTCTAGTCTACTCTGATGCCCTCTAGACCGAGCTAAAGCTGTTTGAGCCAGATCTAGCGTTATGAATGTCTGAGTCTGAGTCGCTTTCTCACTCTGCTGCTGCCCCCTAGCCCGTGCCAAGCTTGAGTGAGCTAAATTCGGCATTACGTCTGCTTGAACCTGGAGCTCCTCTAGCGTTGGCGCTGGAATATGCGATTTGGCATTCTCATGGATTTCTTCTTTGTCTTTGGCCGGTTGTTGATGATGTTGGTGCGAGTAATCAAACTTTGGATCGGGTTCGGCATGGGCATGACCCATTAGAATTAAACAACTCAAAACTCGATATGCTTAATTCTAATGAATCTTTGTGAATTTCTCCAGCTCTCCAAATGCCCTAGCTATTGTGAGTTACAAATTAATGCCGCACGGTTCCGACACAACAGTCTCACAACCAGAGTTGTACGGCCTGGCCTGCCCCACCCCATCACCCCATTGCTCGACTCCTGTGGGGGCAAGGGCTCAAGAGCGGGGTTACTCCCGCCAAAGCGGTTCAATAGCGCCTGTAGAGTTATGCTCCACTCTAGAAGCAGGCTTAAATCCATATCCTCTCATTGATGCTCAAAAGCTGTCCGACAGTGTTGTCATCTTCACTCTATCGACCGATTATTCCTCATTCTGTTGGAGGGGAGGGTTGCCAATCTCCTTCAAGCTTGAGTGTTTCCTAGTATGACCAATCATGAAAGCATGAATTTAGGCTGTAGTTGACACTTCCTATTCTATGGTTCTAACCCCAATACTAACGACTAGCAACTTCTGTAACCCTAACATTATCTAATGCATAGGTTGCGAGATACTGACTATCCGGGCTCCACAATATTCTATAGACCTCTTCTTGATGTTCAAGATGCTGCACTCTTGCCCCAGTTACGGCATCAAAAATATTCACAGAATAATCTTGATTGATTGTCGAAATGTATTTTCCATCTGGGCTCCAATCTATAAACTTAACCCGACTCACTTCACTATTCTCAATCTTGAGAATCTCTGAACCGGTTAAACTATTCAGAACCATGAACGTAGTTCTGGAGAGACGAACAATAACAGATTGGCTATCCGGACGCCAAATGGCGCGATCGCTTAAAATCCCAGAATAATCGAAAAGAGCATCTGCTGATATATTTCGACCAGAATGTATTCTAAGCTTTCCATCTCCCGTAAGCATTGCAATTCTCTCTCCGCTAGGACTCCAGCTCATATCAACTATGCTAGCTTCATTGGAGATGTCAAAGACAAGCTCTCGCTTACTTATATCAAAGATCTGTGCACTATAGCTGTAAACTAGCACAAGATATAAACCATCTGGACTCCATTCAATTGCTTTGACTGCATAGCTTTCTTTGGGTAACTCAACTCTAGTGTTATTTAACACTTCTAGAATTGTTACTTTCGAGTTTCTCGCAAGACCTACGGAAGCAATATATTGGCTATCAGGACTCCAGCTCACGTTGGAAACACTTCCTCTATGCTCAACAGAAGCCACATTATCAGATGTATTTTTGTCAAAAACCTGGATTTTATAGAACGTTCTCTCTTTATCCATATGCCTAATCAATAAAGCAAGATATTCACCATTAGGACTCCAGAGAATACTGTCAATATATTCAGTCGAATTATCCAAGTCAAGGTTGATGATCTGCTCTTTTCCTGAGATGTCAAAAAACCTGAGTCTCTCCGCAGGATCAATGGTTGCCAAATACCGATTATCTGAACTCCAGAAAAGGTCTAGTCCATCTGAAGCATTTTCGAGCTTCAGTATTTCCTGTCCTGTAGCGATGCTAAACACTTTTACGCTAAGCTCATTGTCGACGATTGCCAAGAACTCTCCATTTGCACTCCAGTCCAGAGTCCGAATGTTCTCACTTGAATTGAACTGCTTTCCAGCTTTGGGCTCAGTTCTGTTGTTAAGTATTTGATCTATATTGCCTGTATTTGCGATTTTAAGATCTGATAATGTTCTCGCTGACATAGAGTCAGAAAAACACATCCACAAACTTAAAATGGTAAAGAACAGTCTCATATTGATTAGAGTACAACGACTTCAAGGAGAAAACTCGGTGATCTTTACTTCACTAGAAGTATAAGTAGCAATATATTGGCCATCTGGGCTCCAGCTAGCACCATAGTAAGAAGACGCTTGGTGATTAATTTGCTGTACTTCTTCACCAGTAGCAATCTCAATAACCCGTATGGTTCCTTCTCGACTTCCTGTCAAGACATATTGGCTGTTAGAACGCCAGGTAATTGGAAACATTTCATTATCGTGTGGCGTATCAAGAATCTTTAGACCTGTAGCGACTTCAAATACTTGTCTTGTCTGTTTATCACTTGCCGTTGTGATGTATTGACTGTTGGGACTCCATGTTGCGCTAAACCAGCTATGCGGAACAGTCATAATAATACCCGCATCTTCCGGATCTATGACACTTGCTAAATCTTCCCGTATTTCCAATAAAATATATTTACCATTGGGACTCCATTCTAACCAGCCCGATACATCACTTTGAATGTGAGCAATTTGTTCCCAATCTGGCACTTTGATGATTTTGATGCCTTGCCCCCTATCTGCTACTGCAAGAATTGACTTATCTGGATGCCATGCTATACCTGAAAATAAGTCCTCATTATCAATAACTAATGCTTCACTGGTGCTTTCAATTTCAATAACTCTTGCTGTCTTATCTTGACTACTAATGGCTAGGTATTGGCTATCGTAGCTCCATTCTATTCCTAGAACAACTCTTTCATATTCAATTCGGTAGACTTCTATTGATTTATGAATATCAAATACTTAAACAACATCTGATAGACCATTCGGGTCATCTGGCTGTGTTGCTAATATAGCAAGATATTGTCCGTTAGCACTCCAGAGTAACTCATCAATAATCCCCCCATGATTGATATTGATGATTTGTTGTCCAGTAGATATATCAAAAACCTCGATTATATCGTCTAGATTGGATATAGCTAGATATCTTGAATCAGGGCTCCATTCACTTAATTCAACCGGGGCTGAGTGAGACAATCGAATTTCCTCATTTTCGGACTTTACATCGAAAACAACTGTGGACCGATCAGTATCAGTCATAGCCAGATATTTTGAGTCAGGACTCCACTTTACTAGTTCAAATCCTTGATCTGACTGGATATGTAGCTGTTTTGTATGGAATTTTGAACGGGACTCGCTAGTGCTTTCTGATTTGCTGAGAGAAATGATTATTTCTGTGGTTGATTGAAGCTGAATATGGTTGATATTCGCTTCACCTACAATACTCTTTAGCGTAAAGTCACTGGAGATGCTCAGGAATATGAATATGGGAAGTATGAAAAGTCTGTTTAGAGAGAAATACATAGAAGTGCCCATTAAATCAGAGCTTTAGAGATTTATGTCGTTGAAAATTATCTCTGGGAATCAAGATGCTATAGCTGTGGGATTAACTCTAGGCTAGAGTGGGCATTGCCTACCCTACAGCTAATGCTCAGCAACTTCTGTGACTCTTAAATGATTCCATGTGTAAGTTGCTAGATATTGATCATCAGAACTCCATAAGGAGCCATATATTTTTTCTTCATGTTTAATATGTTGTACTCTTTCCCCTGTATCAGCATCAAAAATATTCACAGAATAATCCTCATTAACAGTTGAAATATACTGTCCTGTCGGACTCCAAGTTACAGACTCAATTCCCCATCCTTGGCCATTGCGAATGTATAAGACTTCTGAACCCGTTGAAGCATCCAAAATATTGAATGAATCATTGGCAGCTTGAACAATAACAGATTCACTATCTGGACTCCAAATGACGTGATTGCCAAAAACCCCAGAATATTCAAAAAAATTTTCTGTCGATAAGTTCCGACTAGAAAGCATATTGAGATATCCATTACTAGTCAGTACTGCAACCTTTTCACCATCAGGACTCCAGTGAATATTATCGATGCCTTCCTGATGGGAGATTTCAAGAACTAGCTCTCGTCTAATAATATCGAAGATTTGTGCGCTACTACTATAAACTTTTACGAGATACAGGCTATTTGGACTCCATTCAATTGAGTTGACCGGATAGCTATCGCCTGATAATACAACTATGGAATTGGTTGATAGCTCAAGGATTTGCATGTTGGACTGTCTAGTGGGACTTGATGCAGCAATATACTGACTATCAGGACTCCAAGTTAGATTGAAAGCAGACCCTCTAACCTCAACAAATGCAGCCTGATCGTACGCCTCTTTTGTCAGAACCTGAACAGTGTAAATTGAGGTATGACTTCCAAATCTGCCTCTATCATTACGATTTGTTAGTACGGCGAGATACTCACCATTAGGACTCCAACGGATATTGGAAACATTTTCTTCAGATGATTCTTTTAGCCCAAGGTCAATGACTTTCTCTTGACCCGAAATATCAATAATTCTAAGTCTCCCTAGAAAATCGACAGTTGCTAAGTGTTGACTATCTGAATTCCAAGAAAGGTAGAGCCCATTTGACGCGTCTTCAACTTCTAGTATTTTCTGTCCTGTACTTATCTCAAAGACTTGAATATTGTCTTCATCGTCTATTATCGCCAGAAACTCTCCGTTCTTGCTCCATTCTAGATATTGAATTTTGGAACTTAAGTCGATTTTTTTGTCTGACTTGTCCCGAAAGAATTTTGAGGAAATTCTTTCCTGAGTACTTGCTAGTGCAATCTCAGGGGCAATAAATACTTTTTTGGGTGCAGAAATAGAGAGAGATATCCAGAAGAGCACGGCAGTGAGAAGTGTTTTTGGTTCACACTTGAATGACTTGCTCATTTCGAAGATTTCTCGTAGTACAAGACTTGAATTTCTGCCCATCATCTTATCTCGAGTATTTTTTTGCACGATTATCTGATATTGCAGCCATGAAAAGCAGTTGGAACTGCAAATGTAAAAAAGGAAAAGTGTATTTTATTTAGTGTGAATAATGGGTTTACAATGCTACTGGCTATTTTCTACCAGACAATATATATTAAATTAATGCCTGGGATTTTACTAAGTCCATTGATCTCTATAGCAAATTGCAAAAGTATAGGGTACAGCCAAATTTCCCTGTCTCTTACTGGGCTAGGCATACAAAAAAAGAATCGTACCTCATACTTATGAAATCCGCTATATCCCTCTTTTGTCACTCTGGACGTAGAATAAAATCACCGAATTGTGAAAGCCAAGCAGAGCAGGGTTTTGAGCAATTTCAAACTGATAGAAACTCAAAATGATCTCGTTTTCCTGAAAGCCTTGTATATCAAGGGTTCTGAAATCCCCTCTGCCTAAAGTGACAGAAGAGGGATATTGCCTTTCCTGCTATTTACTCTGTTGGAGGAGAAGGCCGCCAATCCCCTTCAAGTTTAAATGCGCCCCAGTAAAAAATGCTGCTATACTCGTCCTCATTCCGCATTCTTATCTTAGCAGCTCTAAGCGCTTGAGAAGCCGACATATTCTCATCACCTTGGAATGCTTCATAAAAATATTTCATGAACTGTGCTGTTACTTTGTCATTTACTTGCCACATTGTGCTAATGACACGAGATATGCCTTGAGATTCAAGAAATGTACGGCTGACTGTTACATCACCATCACTATCTGTACCAAAACCTGATTCACAAAAACTGAGAACCAATAAATCTGTTGAGAAGTCCAGCTTACGAATATCCTGGATGTTCATCTCAGTGTTTGTGACTCCATCGGAGAGAAATATCTTTCCTGGAGTACCATGTGACCCGATATGAATGACTTCATAACCATTGTCTTTTAACGCTTGTAAAGCCTGTATTGTAACATTATCATTCTCTAGGACATATGCCTCATCCTCTCCGTGAATCTCTGCAATTTCTTGAGCCTCTGTTGCTACCCCTGGAAGATCACTTAAATGTAGACCTTCCTGAAAATTACCATTAGCAGCCGCTTCCCAATCCCAGGCAAAATCACTAACTGCTGCAATCACAGCAGTATCATCCTTCGGTATAATCTCACGATTGGCAACTTGGTTTCGTGAGATGGCAACACTGGTTGCAGAAGGGGTGTGAACAATTTCATATTTATCGAGAAGCATTTCTCCCGTGTAACCTATCGGTAAACCATCTAAAGGAACTCGATGAAGAATACCATCAGGAATAATCACAAGCTTCTTGATATGACTGAGACTATCTACTATGGATGAAATGTTAAGGGTTTCTGCTAACTTCTGGGCTAATCGTTGAATGCTTAAGTCATGGCCATCAGCAGCAACTCTGTTGGTATAACGAGTTACTATTTTGCGCACCTCACTTGTGGGAATTTCATGGGTGGTCATACTTTCTTGAGTCACGACCCAAATATAGACTCTGTCTGACAAGAACGAAAAATTCAAAATGGCAGTCTCTCCATCGAGAATTTCATTCTGAACTCCTGCTAAATCCAACGTTTCAGGTAAACCCACATGCGCATCGGCTTGAGCACGATGAGCGATTGTCCGAATACGCTCACTGGCATTAAATGCTCGCTCTTCATAGCCCGCCTCCATCAGCAAACCAATATATCTGTCATAGTGAAGCTCTAGCGTACTGATGTAACGTTGAGACAACTCTGGGGTTAGTGTTGCATTGATCCGTGTTGTTAAGCTAGCTTCTTGTTGCTGAATTGCAATTTCAATATGAGCGATTTCTTCGTCTAGTCTACTCTGATGCCCTCTAGATCGAGCTAAAGCAGTTTGAGCCAGATCCGGGTTTGTGGATGTCTGAGCCTGGGTCACCTCTTCATTCTGCTGCTGCCCCTTAGACCCTGCCAAAATCGATTGGGCCAGATCTGGCGTTGCGTTGGCTTGGATTTGGAGCTCCTCTAGGGTTGGCGCTGGAAGATGCGCTCTGGTATCCTTATGGACTTTTTCTTTCCCTTGGGCGGGTTGTGGATGATGCTGATGTGAGTAATCAAACTTTGGATCCGGTTCGGCATGGCCATGACTCATACAATTTGCGCAACTCAATACTCGACAAGTTTCATTCTAATGGGTCGTTCTGGATTTCTCCAACCGTCTAAACGCCCGAGTTGTATAGCCGGAGCAAATGACCCTTAACGTCGCACGGTTCCGGCACGACAGTCGCGCAACCAAAGTTGCACCGCCTGGCCAACCACCCCATTACTGGACTCCCGTGGAGGCAAGGGCTCAAGAGCGGGGTTACTCTCGCCAAAGCGGGTCAATAGAGCAACGAGGTGCCAGCCCTCGGGGGTTTGGGTGAGAAAGAGCCAATGGAAATGCTGCTGCGATCGCACCCCCGTCTCGGTAAACACTTGCTCTAGGGTGGTGAAGAAAACCTGCTCAGTGGAGGGGTCATCGCGGTAGACGGGCAAGGGCTCAAACTCGGCCCGACCGGCGAGGATGACATAGGTTTGTGCTCGCCCCGACGCTAGAGTGCGCGATCGCTGCACCACCCGGTTAGCATAACTGGGCAAGTCGGTGAGCAGCGCCGCCGTCAACGGCTCCACCTGCGTCGGACAGGATACCAGCGTAGGGGGTGGGGTAGCAGGCTGGGCCGATGTGCCCTCCGCCACAGCCAACAGTGTTGCCAGCAGCATCGCGAGAGCCATTATAAAATCCCCGAAATAATTTGATAAACCAAGCGGAACAGCGCTGTCGTCATCACCGCCATTGCCCCTGCCAATATCCCCAAAAACCCCACACCCAGAAGGGAATTTAGCCCCATATTTGCCAAGACCCCAGCGCTGTGGAAAAAGGGAATAAAGCCAACAATGCCCAGGGAAATGCCCCCCACCAGCACAAAGTCCCAGAGCTCCATCGTGCGCTGAATTTGCAGATAAATCAGTAGTCCCATACCCATGCCCCAGAGCACCACCATCGGCCCACCAATACTCATAGCGGCAACCAGCGATACTGCCCCTTCAAAACCCATAAAGGCCGAACGACTGAGCAGATCGGTGACGGAAAGTTGTGTGGTTTGCAGAGCAGCCGCAGCAGGCTTAGCAGGCTGGGCTGGCGTTGGTGCTGTTGCTGGAGTGGGGGTTGAAGCAGACTGGAGAGTGGTCGTGCTCAAGTTGCCCGTACTCGCCGTCGCTGTCGATTGCGCTCGGTTGGGTAGGCCCTGAACCTGGTTGAGGTCATTAAGAACCGCCTGAGCCGACTGGTAACGATCGCGCGGCGTAGAAAGCAACATCTGATCTAGAATTTTGGCAAAGGCATCGCTCACCTGAGCGGCCTGTTTGCGCCAGGTCCATTCGTTGTGATAGGCATCAAACAGGCTATCAGGGGTCTGACCCGTCAGCAGCATCACACAGGTTGCGGCCAGGGCGTAAAGATCCGTGGAGGGGAAGACACGGGTGCCCTGCATCTGTTCGGGGGGGGCAAAGCCCACGGAATAAATCCCGGTGGACTGCCCCTGGAGACTCCCGGCCACCGTCGCCACCTGTTTAACCGCGCCAAAATCGAGCAGGTAGAGCCGCCCCTGCTGCGATCGCATAATATTGGAGGGCTTGATATCTCGGTGGATTACGCCCCGACTATGGACAAAGGTCAAGATACTGAGGATATCTCGCAGCACCACAATCACGTCCGCTTCGCTAAAAGGGCCCTGCCCGGCGAGTTCCTGTTCGAGATCCTGACCATTGATATATTCCTGCACCAGATAGAAAAACTGCTTGTCTTGGTGGGTCTGGCGATCGCGGGCAATTAAGGGAAAAAAGGCGTAGGAATCCGGAATTTGCTTATGCTCATTGCCAATTTCTTCGAGCACCTGGGCTTCTCGCTCAAAGAGCCCCTGGGCCAACTCCAGTTGATCGGCCGAGAGATCACCGGCCGGGAGAAACTGTTTAACCACACATTGGCGCAGGGAGGTGGTGTAGCGATCACGGGCTAAATAGGCCGCGCCAAAGCCGCCCTTACCCAAGAGCTGAGTAGGAATATAGCGCCCCCCCAAAATCAGCGGCATCCCACATTGGGTGCAATATTTCTGCTGGGTAGTCTTGAGGGACTGGGGATTGTCTAGGTCGGCAAAATGATTACTGGCTCCACAAGTGGGACGAGTACAGAGAATTTCCATGCGCATTGGAGGTATGGAGCGCGACAAGGCGCAAGCAGGTTGTCATCAGGGTGGAGCTTGAGGCAATGATAATCCCCAGAGGTGGCCTGGAGTCGATTGAGGTCGGCAGCAACCCCGCTGCTCATTGTCTCCTATCCGTTCGTCTTCGCAAAGTCCAGCCAATACCGTTCGGACTGAACTGTCTAATTTTTGCGAGCAATCACCCAAACCGCATGCACGATGCCAGGGATGTAGCCAAGGAGGGTGAGCAAGACATTGATCCAAAAATCAGCACCAAAGCCCACCTGCAAAAATACGCCTAGGGGCGGCAGGAAAATTGCACAGAGAATCCGAACAAAATCGCCCATGATGTTGCCTCATTGAATAATTGACTGGGTACGCTTGAGATGCGATCGCCTTGGGCAGAACGCAATTGTGCTACTGAGTTACTTTGCTATGACACAGCCCACTTTTCATATTATAGATGTCACCGGATTGGGTCTCTCTCACCTGGGAAAAGGATTGGGGATGTGGCGATCACGTCCCGAAGGGTGAGACAAGAGCCAGAATCTAGGTGAGTTGCCATCCCAGGTGTTGTAGCGGATAAGCCGTGGATCAATCCATGATTTGATCCCCTTTAAGACGATTGAATCGCTTTAGAGCTAGCGATGTCAGACCTTAACCCCCTCTGCCGACTCAGCTTCAGCGAGCATCCACCCAACTTGATTAGGGGAATTTACTACCTAGGGCGTGTCATCAATTAACCGCAGAAGCCTGATTGGACAAGGAAGGTCGCGCCCGACCCAAACGACAAGCAAGGGGGCTATCAGCCAGTCACTCTCAGAGCTTGAAATCTAAACGATGACAACCCCTAGATTTAAGCCAACGATTATAATTCTCTCTGGGGCGGGCGAAATATGTACACCCTGAAACAAGAGAGTTTGTGGACTTTACTGACCAGGGTGGCTCAAGGAAATGTCCGATATTTTTAGCGTTTTCTCATTGCATTAACTAAAGTGAACGGCTCTTCTCTATTTAATAAATCTGCTTGATCAATATGAGTATTGCGAAATCAGACAGCATTAAATTCAAACTCAAAAGCACCCTGGTTTTTCCCTTTGTGCTTCAACTTCTTGCTGCCGTTTGGCTCGTCGGTTATCTTTCGTTTCGGAATGGGCAACAGGCCGTTAGCGATCTGGCATCCCGACTGAGCTATAAAACGACTGAACAAATTGATCAGCATATCGGCAATTATTTAGCAACACCTCACCTCTTACAGAGCGTATTGGCTTCCGCTTTCCGCAATGGCAACCTCGATCCGAATGATTTTGCAGGTCTAGAGAAGCAGTTTCGTTCGGATATTCAGATTACCGATTCCGTTGATTATATTTACCTCGGCAAAGAAAATGGGGATTTTATTGGCGTACAACGCTATGTCGATGGCAAGC
This sequence comes from Cyanobacteria bacterium P01_G01_bin.54, assembly GCA_039180005.1. Lineage (GTDB taxonomy): Bacteria > Cyanobacteriota > Cyanobacteriia > Cyanobacteriales > Spirulinaceae > SIO3F2. The sequence continues at coordinate 11,733 of JBCDEB010000008.1, forward strand.
TAGCGCTGAAATTTCGCGATCAAGTCACAGCACCGAATCGGGTCGTTTATCACATTAGTGTCTTGGGTCAACGACTGCAAACGTTGCAGACTAAGCCCTACGATCCCCGTGAACGTCCCTGGTATAAGGCGACATTGGCAGCAAGAGAACCCACCTGGAGTCCAATTTTCACCTCGGCCAACTTGGGGGTTTTACAGATTTCCCCCACAACGCCCGTCTATGATCCCAAGGGTCACCTGATCGGGGTTTTAGCTACCAACTTGCTGCTGACGCAACTCAATGAGTTTCTCAATAATTTACCCATTAGCCAATCGGGTGAAGCCTTTATTGTTGAACGCTCCGGAGAGCTGGTGGCCAGTTCCACCCCTGAAGTCCCCTCGATTGAAGTTCTTGGTGAAGAAGACCCTGCTCGCTTGCGGGCAATTGATAGTCAAGAAGCCGCAATTCGCACGACGGTTCAACAGTTGCAAGAACGGAGCTTTGACTTAGATGAAATTGAGGAAACGACAGAATTTAGATATCGCTTGGAGGGCAAACAATATCTCGTTCAGGTTACACCCTTACGCCAAATAGACCAGTTGGACTGGCTGATTTTCGTGGTGATTCCTGAAGCAGACTTCATGGCCCAAATCCATGCCAACACCCGCAACACACTCTTGCTCTCTTTTACCGCCTTGGGACTGGCGATCGCCGTTGGCATTTGGACGGCTCGATGGATTACTCGCCCCTTACAAAATCTCTCTCAAGGGGCTAAGGCGATCGCTGAGGGAAACTTGGATCAACAAATGATCCTGAGCCCCATTATCGAAGTGAATGAGCTGAGCCAGTCTTTCAATAATATGGCCAGACAACTCCAGAATTCCTTTGCCGCTTTACACCAGAGTGAAGAGGCGCTGCGTTTAGTCAATGAAGCCTTAGAACAGCGAGTCGAGCAACGTACTGCAGAATTACGGGATGAGAAGGAGCGCTCGGAGCAATTATTATTAAATGTCTTGCCCTCCAAAATTGCTGAGCGTCTGAAACATTCACCCCAATCTCTGGCTGAACATTTTGAGGAAGCCACGATTCTCTTTGCTGATATTGTCGGTTTTACGAGTCTTGCTGCTCGCTTAGACCCCCTACAATTGGTTGATGGATTGAATGAGATTTTCTCAGCTTTTGATCAGCTCACCGAAAAATATGACTTGGAAAAAATCAAAACCATTGGGGATGCCTATATGGTCGTGGGTGGATTGCCGGTTCCGAGAGCAGATCACGCCACGGCGATCGCCAATATGGCGTTGGAGATGCAAGCCCATATGCAAACGCTGGAAAGCTTTGGTGATCAGCCCCTCCAAATTCGGATTGGCATCAATACTGGACCTGTGATTGCGGGGGTCATCGGGATCAAGAAATTTATCTATGACCTGTGGGGGGATGCGGTCAATGTCGCCTCACGGATGGAATCTCAAGGGAAACCCAGTTGTATTCAGGTGACGGAGGAGACCTATCTCCATCTCAAGGACCAATATGTGCTCAAACCCAGAGGCAAAATCTCAGTCAAGGGTCGCGGCGAAATGCAAACCTATTGGCTCGTGGGTCACCAATCCTCCGGGGATCGCTAGGATAGAGTCATCGCAATTGTGCCCCCCCATGACCCTGTCACCGACTCAATCCACGTCCTTGCTGCTGCCCCCATTAGAGAGTGGCGATCGCCTCACCCAAGCCGAATTTGAGCGGCGCTACCGTGCTGATCCCCGCATCAAAAAAGCCGAACTCATTGCAGGAATTGTTTACGTGGCATCCCCCCTTCGTTTTCAACACCATGCCCAACCCCACAGTCGTTTGCATGGCTGGCTCTGGACCTATCAAATTTCAACACCCGGATTGCAATTGGGCATTGAGCCAACGGTACGCCTCGACCCAGAAAATGAAGTCCAGCCGGATATTGTGCTGCGCTTCGATGAAGCGGCGGGGGGACGCAGCATTTTGACCCCTGATGGCTATCTGGAAGGGCCACCGGAGTTGGTGGTGGAAATTGCGGCCAGTAGTGCCGCGATTGACCTCGGCCAGAAGAAGCAAGTCTATGAGCGCCAGGGTATTCGGGAATATCTGATTTGGCAGTCCTTTGAGCAGCGCTTGGACTGGTTCACTTGGGTTCAGGGCGCTTATCAATCCCTAGAACCGAATACCGAGGGCATTGTGCAAAGTCGGGTCTTTCCGGGGTTGTGGTTGGCGATAACGGCGCTCAAACAAAACCAGATGTCCCAGGTGTTAGCTGTATTGCAACAGGGTATGACCAGTCCGGAATATCAAGCTTTGTGCTCAAAGTTGAGCAAAGCGACGGAGCAAATGTGAGTTTTGGATAAGCAGACATCGCGAAAGACTCTGAAACTCAGCAGAGTCAACCATACTGGCTCCGATATTGCCGGAGTCTGAGGGGGCAATCTCCCCCTCAGCGGGAGGTGTCGGGGGGCTGGACCCCTGACAACCGGGTTTGAAAACGAGATTTCAAGGCTTTGAGGAAGGCGATCGCTTCGCTTGACCAAAAACTCACGTTCATTAAGGAAAAACCGTAGTGCAGATGGCCAGTAAGCTTGTCGAATCTGCGTCTCGCCTGCCCGATAGATAATCCAGGCTAACGAACCTTCTTAAGATTGTCGACTTGCTTATCAAACATCTCAATGAAGAGACTAATGACCTTGCGATCTTCGCGGATTTTGATGTTGACGCTAGCAGACATCCCCGATTGCAGCTCGATCGCCCGGCTGTCATACTGCAAGAACTGCTGATCCAGCGCTACCTTGACCGGAAAGCGGAAGTAATTATAGACCTCATCGGGCGGCAGGGCATCAGAACTGACCGAAACTACCTGGCCCTTGATGTCACCAAACTCACTAAAGGGGAATGAGTCAATGCGCACATCGGCGCGCTGTTCTGGGGTGACAAAACCAATATCGCGGTTGGTGACAAATACCTCGGCAATCAGGTTATCGTCTGGGACGATCGAGAGCAGCGCTTCACTGGGGCGGGCGACAAAACCGTTATAGGCCTTGAGGTCAAAGACCGTGCCGCTAACGGCAGCCCGCACCTCTTGATAGTTCAGGGTTTGACGCAGTTGGCTGATTTTACTGTCGAGTTCTTGAATGCGCTTTTCATTTTCTACAATCACCCGCAGCACAGATTGTCGCAGTTGGCTATTGACCTCAGCCAGGCGTTTGGTATTGGCGGCGATCGCATCTCGGGATTCTCTTCGCGTTTGCACTGGGATGGTATTACGCTCCTGTTGGCCTTGGTCAATGTCAATTTCGAGCCGACTGATCTCGGCATTGTACTGAGCAATTTCTGACGCATAGGTAGCGATCGTCTGGCGTTGTTCAGCCTCTTCGATGTTGCCATTGCGCTCGGCTTCATCTCGCTCAGCTTCGAGTTCATTAACCGTTTGACGCTGTCGTTCGACCTGCAAATTGGGAATCGCCTCATTTCTGAGCGGCTCAAAGTCTTCCAACACCCTCTGCTCAATCTGCAAAGATTTATCGAGATTCGCCAGTATTGAATCGTTACGGTCTATAATCCGCTGTAGGTTGGCTTCCGCTGTATTCCGACTTCTCTCAGCATTGGCCAGTTGAGATTGGGCTTGGAGCAATTGTTGCCTGAGTTGGTTAATCTCCAGTTGAGCGGTTCTTTGCAGGGCGTTTTGTTCAATGTTGGCAGCCCGCAAGCGGGCGCTGGCTGCCGCATCGAGTTGGGCCGGTTTTCCTTCGATCAGGGCTTGATAGTAGCGATTCTCCGCCTGGAGTTCCTGTTGGTTTTCGGTCAGCCGTTGGATATCGTTGGGCAGTTTGAGGTTAGTGATCGCGGCCTGGAGTGCCTGCGGATTCTTGCCATCCAACAGACTGCGATAGAGTTGCGTCTCTTCGGTAAGGGCTTTTTTGACGGCGAGGGAGGACTTTAACTCGGCTCCAGCGTTGGTCGAGTCAAACTTCATTAATACCTGACCCGCTTCGACCACATCGCCCTCTTCCACCATCACTTCTTGCACGACGCCATCGACTGGGGCTTGGACTTCCTTGACCGTGGCTTGGGGTTTGAGCTGTCCGGTGGCTTCAGCCACCTGCTCAATCTCGGCGATGCAGGCCCAGCCCACACCAAAGGTAACCACGCCTACAACGGTCCAGAGAATCCAGCGCGACCAACGCGGCGACTGGCGCAAGACCACCGACTGGTCGATTTCGGGATACACCAGGGCAGATTCTTTCGGGTCGGGCGATCGCACCGCCAAAGCGGTTTGGGTCTCCGTCTCCGGTTGGGCGATCGTTCCCTCCGCCTTCGGCAGGGGCGGCAGGGGCAGCGGTGGATTCTTGAGAATTTTGCGCTCTGGTGGGATGGGTTGGCTATGGCCATTGCCATTGCTTCGGCCATTCCCCCGGCCATTGCCGTTACCGTTGCTATGGCCATTACCATTGCCATTGCCATTTCCTTTGCCGTACATGAGCCGCTGCTCTCCTCAATCCGAATGATGAATGCGCTGACGCCATCTGCTAAACCGACATGACGTGTGATGCTGGCCCCTGAATGAATATCCAGGTTAAATTCCCTCCCATCCTATTACAGCATTCTGCTTCTGGGGCATCACCCCAATTCAATAAAATATCAGACCCAACGGTTGAACCCTAGCCGTAAGCCAAATCCACCACGCGTTTTCGGAGGAGAGGGCCTAGAATGGGGGGAAATTATATTCTTCTCCTTGAGCCATTCCCTGAGCCATGAGTGCTGTCCTCCAAGTTGCTGATCAAAAGCTGGGTGTCGAAGAAATCTGTGCGCTCCTCACCTCACCCCAGGTGTTGCCCCATCTGCTGCGCGAGCTGATTGTGGAGCAAGTGACCGCAACGGTGGACTGCCGAACCGAGGAGTTGGAAGCTGCCTTTCGCGAGATGGCGCAATTGCCCCAGTACCAGAGTCTGCCGCCCGCCCATGTGGAGCGCCTCATCCCCCGCCAACTGAAGCTGGAAAAGTTCAAGGTAGCCCATTGGGCTGCGATGGTGGAAGCCGAGTTTTTGCAACACCAGGAGCGCTACGATCAGGTGTTGTTTTCGCTGATCCAAACCGACAATTTGGAAGTGATTCAGGAGCTGTATTTCCGGTTGCGTGAGGGGGAGGCCAATTTTGGCGAAATTGCCAGCCAATATTCCCATGGACCCGAAGCCCGCACCAATGGCTTGGTGGGCCCGCTGGAGCTCTATAATCTCCATCCCAAACTCTCCCATATGCTGCGGATCAGTCAGCCAGGCCAGGTCTCGCCGCCGTTTCGGGTGGATCAATGGGTGGTGATTGTCCGGCTGGAGCGCTATCTCCCCGCCCAATTTGATGAGAAGTTGCGTCAGCGCCTGGTGGATGAGAAGTTTGAAGAATGGATGCAGCAGGCGATCGCCCAACATGCTGGCAATGTGCGGATTCCCGATATGCTCGATCTGCCTACGATTGATCTTCAAGAGCAGGCGGAGCTAAAACTCCCCCCCTCACCCCCACCGCGTCGTCGTCTAGCTGCTGCCCCACCCCCACCCGCTAACCCAAAATTAAAAGCAGCGAACGTCCCTGCGCCACAATCGGAGCCTGCCCCCGTAACGGCAAAGCCAATCCCTAATCCCAGAGCAAAAATTTCACCCTTTGCCGATGAGCGACTGTTGGATGCCCCGGCAACGGCGTCTGATCCTTCCCCTGTCCCCTCACCCGCCAATGGGGCGATCGCCTTCACCGCCCCAAGTCGTCTGGGTGTGGGCTTACCCAAGGTCAATTTACCCAAAGTCAATTTGCCCGTCTTCCAGATGCCCCCGCTACGAGGCACCTTACTGCTGGCCCTCTTGCCCCTGCTGTTGCTCGGCTGGCTCGTGGCGGCATTGCTAGGCTGGGATGCCCGCGTCCAAGCTTTGTTCAGTAGCCCGGAAGCTCCGCCAGAAGCCCCAACCGATCTCACAAATACCGATCTTGCTAAGGCCGATGCAGTCAATCCAGATTTAGCCCATTCAGCGGCCGCCCCTGAGGCTGAACCGGGTGATGAACCTTTGCCCAATGCTCCCGCAGCAGAAGAAACCTCAGCGGAAACGGAGGCAGCAACGACTGAGCCCAATGCGACTGGGGATCATGCCGCTGCGAACAATCCGGCTGAAGACAGTGAGGCAGCGGGTGAACTCGCAACCGCTGAGCGTGAAGCAAGTGAAGCAAGTGAAGCAACCGCTGCGGAGATCTCCCCCAACCTCTTACCCGACGATGTGGCGACCCCCTTCCATACTGCCGTCAACCATGCCAACCAAGCCGTTGCCCTGATCCCCAAGGCGGCGAACCCGACGGACTGGCAGCGCATTGCCCAGGAATGGCAGGCGGCCGTCCAACTGATGGCCATCGTTCCGGCAGACCATCCCCAGGCTGAACTGGCTCAAACCAAGGTCAGGGAATATCAGGGCTATCTGGACTATGCCCAGACCCAGTCCCAGAACCCCGATCATGCTTTCCGGGTGGCGGTGCGCCACGCTGAGGAGGCGGCCCAAAGTAGCCAAGATGCCCGACGGACTCAAGATTGGGATAGGGTGATTGAGGGGTGGGAAGATGCGATCGCCGCGATGAAGGCCGTGCCGGTGGAGAGCGAGCATTACAGCCTGGCCCAAGCCAAGGTGCTTGAATATCAGGGCTATCGGGAGGCGATTGAGGCGATCGCCGCTGGCAGATCACTGGCAACTATGTCGCAGTAAGAGACGTTTGATGTATTCTTTGAAACACTCATAATTTGGATGTGGTACATCGCCTATCTGCTTTTTGCCGAAATCACTGCTGGGAACCTCGATTAATTAATTTCTGATATCTCAAGAGAACAGAAAGAGAGGATTTTAACTCAAAGCGAAAAAACTCGTTGATATGGTTTTTGTATCCGTAATGGCTTTTACCATTTTTCTTTGTCCAGCGTGCGTCTCGGTCTTTTTGCGCTAGCTTATGAGGTTTACCCTTCCATCCTTCTGGCATCTCTCTGTTTTTAATGGCTTCGTTCTCTTCTTTTCTGTTGTTCTGCTTGGGTACAGGCACTAGTGTGATGTGAAAGTCACCATGCTCCTGCAAAATCTGGGCTAGATCTGCCGCTTCTCGTGTGGTTTTTGGCAGATCGAACTCCCCGCAGACATTGCCTACCTTACGTTGGGCGAAATCATTTGCTTTAAAACCAAGGTAGAGCGTTAGAAATATTTGCCCACTCTACATGCTGTGAACCGCCAAGAAACAAATTCTGCATTCGTACACAACACCCCGAACCACCCCGGTCTGCGCGACGCGCGACCGCCCCTCCCGAGAGGGGATGGTTCCAATTCACTGCCGCTGACTCACCAACGCTTCCTCCTGCTGCGGCGGCACCACCTGCTGACGCCCAAAGCCGTTAAACAGCTCATTCACCTTAAAGGTTAACCCCAGGTAGAGCCCTGAATTGGCTCGGTAGCCCGTAAAACCGCCATCCTCGACGCTGCCAAAGCTATAGCCAATGCCCAGGCGCAGATCCGGCGTCAGGTAATAGCCCATCTCCACCGCTGCGCCCAATTCTGTATAGTTTGCCGAGGGTTGCGTGATGCTGCGCCCCTCCACCACCAGATCGGTGCGATAGCCCACCCGATGGGTGGCGCGAACCTGGCCGAGATACACTTGGCTGCTGTTGCTAAAGTTGCTGGCGAGATCCGTGCGGCTGTAGCGGGTGGCATACTTGCCATAAAACTCCCAACGCCAATCCGGCGCATAGATCATCTCCACGGCGAGGGTGTGATCTTCGGACTGGGTGCCACTGCTGATCAGCAAGGTTTGGGGAATGGTGGCGGGGTTTTTGCGATATTCGTAGCTGAAGAGGGCATTGAAGCGATCGTCCGACGGATTGCGATAGGCCAGACCCAGCTTGGCCGTGATCGTATCGCCAAGATCTTCTAGAAAGCCATTGGCAGAGCTAGCCTGCTCGTAGCGGAACAGGGTAGTCAGCGCCGGGGAGAGCTTGCCGTTGGCCGCAGCACCCCAAACGGTGTTGGTGCCGCTGCTGCTGTTGCGCCGCTCAAACCGGGCGGAGGCATTAAAATCTGGGTTGGCGGTATATTCAGCAGCCACACTGTAGGACTCGCCACCAAAGAAGCCCAGGGAAGACGATCGTTGCCCCAGAACCACGGGCTGGCCAAAGCGATCGCCCGCCCCCGTCGTGCCAAAGAGATTATTCAACACCTGCTCATAGCCAAAATTCACCCGCAAGCCCGGTGCCACTTGCCAGCGATGGTTTAAACCCACTGCCCCCTCGCCCATCAGACCATTGATGCCGCTGACGACCGAGTAGCGGGTGGTCATATCGGTGTTGTCAAAGAGTTGCTGATTGACCACCGTATCCAAGCGAGTAATTGCATTGTCGCCAAACAGGCTGCCCTCCTGGAACTGGTGAGCCACCCGCACATCAATGCCCGGTGCAGCAGCCCAGTTCATGCCCAAGGTGGTGCGGTTGGGATAAACGCCATCGCCATCGCCCAGGTTCAGCTCATTCTTGGCCCGGAACGAGAGGGCCTCGGTAATCGGCACGGTGAAATTGGTCACCACTTGAGAGGTGTTGCTATTGAAGGTGTTGCCCACATGGTCTTCGCGGGAGCGGTTGACAAAGCTGACCGATAGCTTCGCCTTGCCCAGATCTTTGGCAATGCCCACCCGGATCGTGGTCAGGTCATTGTTGATCGCGCTGGCCAGGGTATCGATGCTATCGGCATCAAAGAGGTCGATCGGGTCGTTGATGCCCGTGGCGGCGGTGCCAAAGTTCTTTTGGTGGTCGTAGGCCGCCGTCACGCGAGTGGTGGTGTCGAGGGTGGCGGTAAGGCTCATGCCGTAGCGGGTTTGGCCGGGGCGGAACGAGGTGGCGGCATCGTTGGCAAAATGCTCTTCTACGGAGCGGTAATAACCCTGAATCGTCACCTGGGCCGAGAGCTGCTTGTGCAGCTTAAGGCGGTAGGCGGAACCGCTGACTGAGGTGGTGAGAACGCTGGTGATGCTATGGGCATATTCGGCAACAATCGACCCATTTGACCCGAGCGGCATCTGTAAGTCTGCGCCGTAGAGTTCGTATTCCAGATCGCCTTGGTCTTCCTTGAGATAGGTTACACCCGCCCAACTGGCCCCGTTCAAATCATGGGAGAAGTTGTATTGCAGCCGACCGCTGAAAATATTGGTGTCGCTGTTGTTGGTGCCATCAAACTGGTAGGTGACGACGATCTGCTGAGCCAGGCTTGCTCCATCGTCCTGGGTTTCGAGGCGTTGGATCGGGCGGCGAAACAGAAGCGTGCCGCGATCAGTATCGATTTCGTAGTCTGCGCCCCGGCTCATGCGCACCCGGCTGGTGACTAAACCCGGTTCTTCCAGGGATTCCTGCTCCAGAAAGACGCTCTCACTACCGGGAATAATTGGGCGCTGGGAGAGGAAATAGTAACCGCTGGTGCCATCGGGGGCGATCGTATCCCGTTGGAAGCCCTCGGTATCGGGGCTATAAAAGGCGGTGAGCTGCAGGTTGCCGAGGTTATAGTTGCCCTTAAAGCCGTGGAGTTGCCGGGTTACAGCGCTAAAGGTCTGGGATTCGCGGGCCACTTCGGTCGTATGATAATCGCCCCACATCAGGTAATCGGGCTCAGCTCCGGGCACCGCTGAGGTGCGCTCCAGCCGCACATAGACTTGGTCGGTGGAGGGGGTGAGGTAGTCCACGGTGGAGCTATCGCCATAGACCGGATAGTCCTGCTCACAATGCTGGGGACCGCGAAACAGGCGGGTGACACCGTCGCAGGTTTGGTTGAGGGGGCGATCGCTATTAAACGCCCCGGTAAAGAGCCATTCGCCCACTGCCCCCGTGGCAAAAAAGGCAGTCGTGGCATCGAGGTTGGTGCCCTCCATATCCGCCGGGTCAAGAAAGTCACTGCGGCTGCCCCAATAGTCGGTGCCGTTAGGGCCCCAGCGCACATGGGCCACGCCGGAAACCAGGGAGGGACGCAGATGGGTGGTGTATTGCACCTCGGTAAAGGCTTCGAGCTGGGCTTGATACGTCTCAAGCTCGGCCTCATCACGGGGTTGGGGGTTGGCCACTGCCGCGCGAATCCGGACTTTTTGCGCTTCATTGGCCGAGCGTAGCCGGGCTTGGAAGCGACCGTTGATCGCCTGGACTTGAAAGCCTCCGGCATCGGGGTCAAAGTCTGCGCCGACAAATTCCCCGGCGGTGGCGGTGAGCGTAACCGTCGTCTCCTCCGTCAACGGCTCCCCTCCGGCAGAGCTGATGATGCCTTCAATGGGCAGGGTTGAGCGCCCATCAGCGGGAACCAACGGGGTTCCAGCGGGGAAGACCTCGACGAGTAAGTCGTTGCTCGGGGGCGCAACGGTGAGGGTCAGGGTTTGGCTTGCCCCCCGCTCAGGCGCAATCGCAATTATATTCTCGCCGGTTTGCAAGGGCACCCCATACCAAATCTGGGTCAGCACCTGATTGATGGTGTCTTCTTCGGTAACGGTGGGCAGGTTTGGGGAGAGGGGCTCAGCGTTGACCGTCACGGTAATGCTATTGCCCCGGCCATACTGCACAATCAGGGTGATTTTTGACTCGCTCTCACCGGGTTGGGGGGAGAGGATGCGCAGGAGTTGGGTGGGATCTGGGGCGATCGATGTCTGGGCAATCGCTTGGGGGCCCAGCGGGGCGATCGCCGCTGGAGCGGGCAAGGGGTAGGATGCTGATTTTGGGGGCTTGATCGCTGCATAATGGAGCGATCGCCAGCCCTGACCCCCCGATGAGGTGGGTCTGAGAGGGTCGCTTGGGATCTCTAGCTGCCGTCGCAATCGCCGCAGCTGGGCTTGTTCGTCCGGTGTGAGCACCAAACTGAGTTCATCCTCCAGGAGGCGATCGCGCCAAAAGCTCACCTCCAGCCAGGCGGGAATCAGGGAATCCGGGTCAGGGGTGGGGGTTGATTCGGGTTCGAGGTGATCGGGTTGTTTCGTTGACGCAGCGACCGACTTAGCCACCTTGGTTGCTGGGCGGGGTTGGGATGTCTGTTGAGTGGGTTGATGTTGGGTAACGCTGTTGCTGATCTCACCTATGGTTTTATCCGTCGTTTCAATCGCTCTTGCACCCTGGAGTTCGGTTGTGGATGATTCGGGGCGCTCGGATTCTCTCGCAATTTCTCTAGAGATCGGTGCCGTGGATGAGACCGATCGGAATGGCGCAGTGGCAACCATTGCTGCTTGTGAAGGCGTTGCAGCGGGTTCAGGAATGGATGATGCTCTAGCAGAGCTGGAAGCGACGGGAGTGGATTGAGGTTTGGGGGGGGCGATCGCCTGCTGCCCAGTTTCAGGGGCCGTCGATTCAGGCTGCGGTGTCGGCGGCGCAGGCGAGGGCACCGCAGCGGCGGGTTGCGGTTGCGGCGGGGGCGGTGCAGCAACGGGTTGGGGAGCCGGGGCAGGCTTCGGTGCAGAAGGCAGTGCAGCCACAGGTTTGGGGGCAGGGGCGGGTGGCGGTGCGGGTTGAGGTGCAGCCGCAGGTTGAGGTTGCGGCGGTGCAGCGATCGCCTTTTGGGGTTTAGGCACAGGGGCAGCCGCAACAGGCAGTGGGGCAGGGGCGGCTACCACTGGCGCAGGGGCTGGATTGGCGTCGGGTGTACTGTCTTGAGCAAAGCCCGCTTGAGCGAAAACCATGCCCTCGAGCACAGCAAAGGGAACGGTATAGGCGAGGCAAAAGAGAGGAATTGAAGGCAGTGACGGACGTTTCATAGTGACAGCAGCAGTATAAAGAGTCAGCGATTGATGACTAGGAAAGGGAGCCCAGGCTAGTCGGGTTCAAATAGAACACCTTAGTATTCAGCATCTCATCGAGATAAGGAACCGGAAATATGGGTTGAGCGGAGAAAAATTGGCTTACCTTCATTCGAGACTGGCAATTTTCCCTTGGTCAGGGGGTGACGCTGCAAGCGGTTGGGATGAGGTCTGAGCATTTGACAGCTTTCGTAGTAAGAGAGTCGATGCGGCCGGAGAAGCGTAGAAATCAGGAAACAGGGTGTATAACTTCACGTTAACTACTGCTCGCCATAGGCGGGGGTCACAGCAAAATTCATCCGGGCCAGACCGCCGGGAGCCAAGCGTACCAGACGAGCCTGACTGTTGCGCTCGATGAAGTAGATGTTGGGCGCGAGGGTATAACCGGGCAGACTGCTGAGGTCGAGCGTGCCCGTGCGGTTGCCCGAGAGCACATTGGCCATGGAAAACAGACCATTGGCATCGGTGGTAATCCGGTTGCCGTTGTCCATAAAGATCACGGCATTGGGCACACCGCGCTCACCCGGTTGCTGTTCGCCATCAAAGTTCAAATCCACAAATACGCGCCCGATCAAGGTGCCACAGTCCGAGAGGATGCCGGGGCGGATCGCCATCACATAACTGGCCAGATTACTGCGCGACTCTTGAGCCGTGTTGCGCCCGGTGCCACGGACGGCATCGGGGGTAATCAGGGCAGCATAGACGATCGTTAGACTCTCACCGGGGTTCAACGTGCCATAGCGATAGGTGACGGTGCGCTGGTCGGTGGTGACCGAGGTGAGCGTTACCTCGGTGGTTGTACCGGTGCTCGTCGTCAGCGCTGCCTGTACCGAGTCAGCCAGAAAGTTAACGCCGAGTGGCAATTGGTCAACAATTTGAATCTCATCAGCAGCCGCACCACCGTTGTTGCTGAGCACCAAACGGTAAACTGCTGTATCACCCGGCTCAGCAGCGGCGCGATCGGCGGTTTTGAGCAGCTCTAACTCAGCAGCTTCGGTGCTAAATTCCGTGGTGTTAGAAGTGACGGTAGACGTGAGGTTGTCTGCACCCGCTGTGGCCGTATTGGCAATATCCACGGCTACGCTGCGGGGGACGATACAAAGCAGAATTGTAACCACGACAACCAGCCAATGCGTGAGAGCAAATCGTTTCATGTCAGCACAGCAGCAGCCCCCCGGTTGATGAGGCGGATGCAAAAAAGTCTAGTGTAATGTTCTGTAACGCTCTAAGATGGGCGATGCTCGCTCAACCCCAGACTCACTCAATTGAGCTGTGTCGTTCTCAGGGTTACGGTAGGGCCAATCCCCCCCATCCCAATCTCCCTCACTCCGCTGTTATACCCCAATCTTTACGTGCATTTCTACTCACAGCGCAAAATCCCTCCCCGAAATGCTGCAATCACCTCGGTTTCTCAGCTCGATCGCCAAAACGTAAAGAATTGCAACGTATAATGAATCCCGTAACAGTCTGTAAACTTCTTTTAAGGATTCAAGAGTAATGCGCGTTGCGATCGCCGGGGCCGGTTTAGCAGGTCTCGCCTGTGCTAAATATCTCTGTGATGCAGGTCATATCCCCATTGTGCTAGAGCGTCGAGATGTGTTGGGGGGGCTGGTGGCAGCCTGGCAGGATGAAGAAGGCGATTGGTACGAAACCGGGTTGCATGTCTTCTTTGGGGCCTATCCCAATATGTTGCAGCTCTTTGCCGAACTGGGCATTGAAGACCGTCTGCAATGGAAGGAGCATACCCTGATCTTCAACCAACCGGAGAAGCCGGGAACCTATTCCCGCTTTGATGTGCCGGATCTTCCCGCACCGATCAACGTCATCCTCTCCATTTTGCGCAACAACGATATGCTCACCTGGGAGCAAAAGCTACGCTTTGCCTGGGGCTTGTGGCCGGCGATCGTCCGGGGGCAGCAATATGTTGAGAACATGGATCAATATTCCCTGCTGGAATGGCTCGAAAACCAGGGTGTGGATGAACGCGTCAATAGCGATATCTTCATTGCCGCCTCCAAAGCCCTGACTTTTATTGGCCCGGAGGAGGTTTCTGCCACTGTACCCCTGACCGCCCTCAACCGCTTTTTGCAAGAACGCTACGGCTCCAAGGTTGCTTTCCTAGATGGTGCTCCCACCGAACGCCTCTGTCAGCCGCTGGTGGACTATATTGTTGCGCGGGGTGGGGAGGTGCATCTGAATACGGCGCTCAAGGCGATCGCCCTCAACCCCGATCACACCGTCAAGAATTTCTCGATCCGGGGTCCGAACGACGCAGCCGACACCCCGATTGAAGCCGATGCCTACGTCAGTGCCCTCTCGGTTGATCCCCTTAAACTGCTCCTGCCCCAACCCTGGCGCGGGCTGGACTTCTTTGACCGACTCTCTCACCTCGAAGGCGTCCCGGTCATTAATATTCACCTCTGGTTCGATCGCAAACTTACGGATATTGACCAACTCCTCTTCTCCCGCTCCGACCTGCTCAGTGTTTACGCTGACATGAGCAACACCTGCCATGAGTATGCCGATGCCGATCGCTCGATGTTAGAGCTGGTCTTGGCCCCAGCAGCGGCATGGATCGGTAAGTCCGAAGCTGAGATTCTCGCTGCGGCGCTCGCCGAACTACAAAAACTCTTCCCTGACGATTTTGGGGGTCACAACCCTGCAACCTTACGCAAGCACAAGATTGTCAAAACGCCACGCTCAGTCTATAAAGCCGTTCCCGGCTCCCAAACCTATCGCCCCACCCAAGCGACGCCGATCGCCAACTTCTACCTGGCAGGCAGCTATACGATGCAAGAATTTTTGGGCAGTATGGAGGGCGCAGTACTCTCCGGTAAGCGGGCTGCCCAGGCCATTACTCAAGCCCCGTCGCTCACCTCTGCCACCTGAAGAATCCCGCCCAAGTCCCATGAAACTTAACGAAAAGCAACAGTCCAATGCGACAATGCTAAACGATGACCTCCCGGTCATGCCCTGGACACCGTTACAGCCTCAGTGCATGCTGCAACTCCCTAAACCCCCTTCCCCAACCCGATCCCTTGCCTCGGTGGAGGACTCCTATGAATATTGTCGTCAGATTACAGCGCATTATTCTAAGACGTTTTACCTGGGCACGTTGTTGATGCCCCGGCCCAAGCGTCGCGCCATTTGGGCCATTTATGAATGGTGTCGGCGTACCGATGAGCTGGTAGATGGGCCCAAGGCCCGCTACACCACCCCCGAAACCCTGGCGCAATGGGAAAAACACCTTGAGGATGTATTTGCGGGCAAACCCCAAGAAGATGCGGATGTCTGCTTGGTGGATACCATCGAGCGGTTTCCGGTGCAGATTCAACCCTTCCGCGATATGATTGCCGGGCAGCGGATGGATCTCTACCGCAATCGCTACGAAACCTTTGAGGAGCTGCATCTGTACTGCTATCGGGTCGCGGGAACCGTGGGGTTAATGACCAGTCCAGTGCTGGGCTTTGCCCCGCCGAATCCGACGCCCTGGGCACAACCGGATGATTCAGCGACCGAAGCGGCGGCGATCGCCCTCGGTATTGCCAATCAGCTCACCAATATTCTCCGGGATGTGGGCGAAGATGTGGAGCGGGGGCGAATTTACCTCCCCCTAGAGGATCTAGAACGGTTCAACTACAGTGAGAAGGATCTGTTTAATCGGGTCATCGACGATCGCTGGCGATCGCTGATGCAGTTTGAAATTCAACGTGCCCGCAGCTATTACCAAGCCGCCGAGCGGGGAATTCGCGCCCTCAGTCTGGATGCCCGTTGGCCCGTCTGGTCAGCGCTGATGCTCTACCAAGGCATTTTAGCTAAGATCGAGCAGAACCAATACGATGTCTTCCATCGCCGTGCCTTTGTGCCTAAGCTCGAAAAAATGATCTATTTGCCTGTGGCTTGGCTTAGGGCGCAGGCGTTGTAGTGGGCTCTAAAGAGCACTTTAAGAAATAATTGTTGTATTTTTAGACAACACCCCGAACCCACCCCGGTCGGCGCTGCGCTTGACCGCCTCTCCCAAGAGGGGATGTTCCGCTTTGAAATCTCCTCTTGGGAGGAGTAACCCGGAGGGGGGAGGTGGGTTCAATCCACTCTACTCCTTGGTAAAAGTTTCTTCCTCCTTTTCGTTCGCTTTCGGCGGACTCAGACAGTCTCATGAATGCAACTCCCATCCATGTCATCGGTGGTGGCCTCGCTGGCACCGAAGCTGCCTGGCAGATCGCCCAAGCCGGTGTGCCCGTGGTGCTCCATGAAATGCGTCCGGTGCTTAAAAGTCCCGCCCACCACAGTGAAGAACTGGCCGAGCTGGTCTGTAGCAATTCCTTTGGGGCCCTGGCCAGCGATCGCGCCGCCGGCCTGCTCCATGCGGAACTGCGACAGTTGAGTTCGGTGGTGATTAGTAAAGCCGATGAACACCAGGTTCCAGCCGGAGGCGCATTGGCGGTCGATCGCGCCCTGTTTAGCCATGATCTCACCCAAACCCTGAGCCAGCACCCCTGTATAGAGCTGCGCCGGGAAGAAATCCAGACCATCCCTCAGGACAGCATCGTCGTACTCACCACCGGGCCCCTAACGAGCGATGCCTTGGCCCAGGAGATTTTGCAGTTTACCGGGATGGACTATCTCAGCTTCTTCGATGCCGCCAGTCCGATTGTGGTGGGGGACAGCATCAATGCAGACATCGCCTTCCGCGCCTCCCGCTACGACAAAGGGGAAGCGGCTTATCTCAACTGCCCGATGGATCAGGCCCAGTATCTGGCCTTTCAGCAGGCCCTCTGCCGCGCGGAACAAGCCCCTATCAAGGAATTTGAGCGGGAGAGCGCCAAATTCTTTGAAGGCTGCTTGCCGATTGAAGAGCAGGCTCAACGCGGTGAAGACACGATGCGCTACGGTCCCCTGAAGCCTGTGGGCTTGAGCGATCCGCGTCGGCCGGAAGAGCGTCCCTATGCCGTTGTGCAACTGCGCCAGGAAGACAAAGGCGGCCAGCTCTGGAATCTGGTCGGCTTTCAGACCAACCTCCGCTGGGGCGAGCAAAAGCGGGTCTTTCGGATGATTCCGGGACTAGAAAACGCCGATTTTGTGCGCATGGGCGTGATGCACCGCAATACCTTTATCAATTCGCCGCAGCTCTTGGCCAACACCCTGCAATTTCGCAATCGTCCCACGCTCTTGGCCGCCGGGCAGCTGGTGGGCACGGAAGGCTATACGGCAGCGGCGGCAGGGGGCTGGCTGGCAGGAACCAATGCGGCACGGTTAGCCCTGGGACAAGCCCCTGCGGCTGTGCCCCCCGTGACCATGCTCGGGGCGCTAGTGGACTTTATCACCACTGCTTCGCCGAAGCATTTTCAACCCATGCCGCCTAATTTTGGCATCATTCCGCCTTTGGCCAAAAAGGTACGTAATAAGCGGGAGCGCTATGGCCAATACCGCGATCGCGCCCTCGAAACCCTACAAACTTGGCACAAGACGCTCAAGGAGGCGGCAGCAGTGGCCTAAGGAATGTCATCCATTCCGCTCAGAAGTCAGGTGGAACCAATGAGAACAAGCCCGACAAAGCAAAATTGCGCCTTATACTTAAATCCGCCAAGTAAACCCCCAATAAAACCGGAATGAGGGCTGAGCAGAGTCGTTCGCGTAGCGTCCCGAGAGGGGAGAGCCCGGTTCTCACGTACAAGACTTGATCTGTAGTTGATATTTCGCGACTTGGTATTACAGTTGAGCAGAAGCTTAGTTTTTTTTCTTTTTAGAAAAGAAGCCGACTGCGGCGATCGCCAAACTACTCAAAACCGTTGACGGCTCAGGCACAGTTGTAAAAGTAGGACTGCCAATCGTTGAAGAAACCGCCGCATTTTCAAAAGCAGTGGAAGTTGTACCGTGATAAGCAACGGGAGTCAGAAATAAGCCACTGGGCTGCTCACCAGCCGGGGCGAAGCTGGTGCTCGAATTATCATTGATGCAGGAGCCACCCCCCGCACGACAATGGTCTAAGCTAGCAACGGCAAGTGGGGATTGAGCATCAACGCTGGCTTGATACGGAGAGGAACCGAAAAAACTATGGAAGGGATTAATGCCGATCATTGCGTTGATCTCATTAATACCATCAACAAAGACCCCTGAGGGTTGTCCCGGCGAAGCATGATCTGTGCCTAGTACTAAACCACCACCACGGCTCGCGAGTTGTAGAGCATAGTTTTGTATCCAGGGTGTTTCTGAAGACATCCGGTTTCGGTTTGTCCAACGCCTCCCTGAGGAAATGATCCGTCCATCCGTAATCAGATTCTGTTGCTTACGATTGTTGAACCAATTCGCAATGCCTGCATAGTTAGCAGCTTGGGTTGTGTTATTGTTCGCACCCACCTCTAAATCGTAGACCCAGATTTGATCAAAATCATCATAATCATCATAGATAGCATCATCGAGAACACGCTGCGTCACATTGAATCCCGTCAATGCATCAATATAACTGGCTAATT
This sequence comes from Cyanobacteria bacterium P01_G01_bin.54, assembly GCA_039180005.1. GTDB lineage: Bacteria > Cyanobacteriota > Cyanobacteriia > Cyanobacteriales > Spirulinaceae > SIO3F2. The sequence continues at coordinate 30,011 of JBCDEB010000008.1, forward strand.
CACGACCATCGTTTACATATCCTCCATTATCTTGCACAAAAGTAAAGAGAATCTCGTTGGCGTTCACTGGGGCGGCAAGCGAAAGTAAGGCTGTGGCTACGGACAAACCAGTGAATTGGGTTTTGGACATCATGACGAATTTCCTCCTATGATCACCATTTGGGGGTCTCAATAAGGTATTCAGCCCAGAGCAACGGATCTTATGCACCGAGCCTAAAATTGATTGGGATTAGCAGTGCAAACCCTACATCTACAACGTCTCAGAATGGGGTTTGGGGCTCGATTGCGACCCCGCCTTGCTACCAGGAAGCGATACCTGAAAGGCTATGATGGCACAAACACCCCACCCATCCTCTCCCAACGGGCTACCCGCTCTTGATTGATGTCCTTGCCCCACCTCACAACAACCACTCTGCAACAATACAGTAGTGACAACGCCTATGCTCGTGGCGAAGACTATTTCCGCTCGGGTGCAGTGGTTTCAGTCACCCAGCGGCAGCAAACCTTGCAGGCTGTGGTGGAGGGTAATCAACCCACGCCCTATCGTGTCACGATCGCCTTCGATGAGGGGGGCATCACCCAGGCCCATTGCACCTGTGCCTATGACTGGGGCGGCTGGTGCAAGCATATCGTGGCTACCTTGCTTACCTGCATTCATCAGCCCGAGCGCGTTGAGCAGCGGCCGACCGTGCAACAGCTTCTCGAACCCCTGAATTTAGAGCAGACCCAGCATTTAGTTGAACGCCTGGTTGCTGAGCAGCCCGAGTTGATCGAATGGGTCGATCGCTCTGTCAGTGGATTAGTCCGATCCGGTTCAGTGGACATCAGCCCCAACTCCTCCCAGCGCAAAACTAGCGTTGATCCCGCCCCCTTTGAGCGACAGACCCGAGCGGTGCTCCGGCAGGCACTCCGGGAATGGGAATATGGCCGAGAGGATGATGATATTGCAATAGAAATCACCCCTTTGATCAACACAGGACTTGAATTTTTGGAACAAGGGGATGCGGCGAGTGCCTTAGCAGTGTTAGAAGGTATCACCGAAGGCTTTGCTCGGGAATGGCCAGAAATTGATGAATTTTGTGGCTTAATGCCGACGGATATTGGTCTGGATTTGGATGCAATCTGGACAGAACTGTTTCTAAGTGCAGACTTGAATGAGGAAGAGGTGCTGGTCTGGCAGGAAAATCTGGAGGCTTGGCAAGACTATCTCAACAGCTTTGCGATGGCATTAGAGGCGTTGCGCCAGGGGTGGAACTATCCGCCGCTGGTACGGGTATTGCAGGGTGAAGTGACTGCGCAGCGGGCATGGCCGGGAGGCGCACCGGACTGGGCTGGGGATTTTTGCCAAATTCGCCTCAAGGTTTTGGCTCGGCAGGAGCGCTACGAAGAATATCTGCGTTTAGCTCGGGCGGAAGGACAAACGGAACAGTACCTCACAATGTTGGCGCAGTTGGGTCGGACAGAACAAGCAATATCGGTCGCACAGCAGCAGATGAATACGATGGCGCAAGCGCAGGCCTTGGCTGAGACGTTGCGATCGCAAAACCAACTGCCCCAAGCCCTAGACATTGCCCTTGAGGGACTCCAACTTCATGCTGACAACCTCTACCAGCAGTTTGATTTTGCCATTTGGACGAGTGATCTAGCAGAAGGATTGGGAAATTTAGCCGCAGCATTGACGGCTCGCCGGGCTGCCTTTGAAATACAAACGTCTTTGCCGGATTATCACAAACTTCAAGAACTAGCGAGGGCAGACTGGCCGACGCTTCAACCCCAGTTGCTGGCGGCGTTACGCGATATCCAGGGCTGGGGCATAGAAAAAGCCAAGGTGGATATTTTTCTGCATGAGGGTTTGCTCGCAGCGGCGATCGCCACAGTTGCTGGTTTAGATCCCTACTATAGCGATGTCATTTGGCAGGTTATGGATGCAGTGCTAGCCCAAAAAAACGCTGATAGAGCCATGTTGCAATGGGTTATTGACAAGGCTAGTCCCTGCGCTGAAGCTATTATAAATAAGGGCAAAGCCAAAAACTATGAACAGGCAGTAGATTGGCTCAAGCGTGTCAAAGTTGCTTTTCTGGCATTAGAAAAAGAGGCAGATTGGTCACAGTATCACCAGAACCTGCAACAAGCCCACCATCGAAAGCGCAAACTGATGGGCTTAATGCAGGATAACCAACTGTAACATCTGGATTAACGATGCCCAAACAGTCTAGCACTCGCTCAAGATTTCAGATTACACAAAATTGGCGGCAGTACTTCTCTCTAACCCTTGCTGCAATCCGAGAATCTTTTATTGCATTGGTTCCCTACGTTATTGTCTCTTCTCTAGCGATTCTTATTGGCCAATTTCTAGAGACTATCAAGTTTGAATCTACTATTTTTGACACCAACGCAATTGATAATCTCATCAATGCCCCAGCACGATATTTTCCATTGGCATTACTGGTTTCTCTTGCCTTCCACACAGCAAAACGCTTTCAGTCTCCCCCTTTGATTTCTGTGCTCTTGTCAATCGTTATTCTTTTTTCCTTAGATTCAATATTAATAAAAGATTATGATAATGTATTTTTTATCTATCCAGATCCATCTCTACTGATTGTCGCTATTCCAATTACAACCACCAGTCTGCTTAAGTGCTTTCCTCTCCAAATAAAATACCATCTCCAGGATAAAACCCATCATGATATTCGTGATGCCCATGAAATCATCCTTCCCTTTGTTGCTGTCTATATCGCCTCAATATTCCTCTATAGTTTTATTCATTTTTCAATTAGTACAATTCCAATCAATGGAATCAATCTAAAATCCTTAGATCACAACTTAAATTATCTATTGAGAGTCATCATAGGTCAGTTCTTGTGGTTTCTAGGGATCCATGGTACTGATTCAATTGGTGTCATTTTTGGATCTGATCTATATAGTGAAGTTATTTTCGATGGTTTAACCTATAAACAATTCCATGATCTCTTTGTTGTTTGTGGTGGCTCGGGATCAGGACTATCCTTACTCATTGCCATACTCTTATTCTCCAAAAACAAACAAAGCTTTAATATTGCCAGGGTGGCAATTCCCTTTGTCATCTTCAATGTCAATGAGATTTTACTCTTTGGCTTCCCAGTTGTACTCAATCGGGTTTTGCTGACTCCATTTATACTCGTACCCATTTTAAATATATTGGTTGCTCGCCTTTGTTTTCCGCTACTCGCTGTAGGGATTCCTATTCAGCAAGCTCCTTGGACAACACCTATATTCCTGAATGCCTATTTGACATTTACAAATGGCTTTAGAGTTATTATTTTGCAACTATTTTTATTAATAGTTGGCATAATCATCTATCGACCCTATGTAACAAAAATATCTCGTCTTAAAAATCCAGATTATCATATCCAAAAAATGAGCAATAGCCTAGGGCTACTAAAGTCCTTTCAGGCATTTGAAGGCGTCAGATTTTATGAAAAACAAACGTCAATTATTCATGAAAGTTTCAAACTAAATGAGGTCATTGAACTTCTACAGAAAAACACCTTGATGATATATTATCAACCCAAAGTTGACATCAAAAAAGAGACCTGCCACCAGTTTGAAGCCCTGTTAAGACTGAAAAAGTCAAACAGTCGTGTTGTAGGTCCCTATTTCCTGGAGAGTATTGAAAATGCAGGGATGTCAGCATTGATTGATTTGTGGGTTTGTCGAACGGTGGGTCAAGATCTTGCTATTTGGCGCAAGCAAGGTATTGCTCCCGAAATCAGTATTAATTTACATCCGGATACCTTAGGAGACCATCGCACTTTACAAACCATTGCTGCGGCTTTAATGGGTCAGAACATTGAATTTGAAATTGTTGAGCGGAGCTTAATTGAGTTTTCTGCCTGTAAACCTGGTGTTCTATATCTCAGAGATCAGGGCTTCAACATTGCTTTAGATGATTTTGGTGCTGGATATTCAAATCTAGCGACCCTCTCTGAATTACCCATTCATACCGTTAAGCTCGATAAAAGTATTGTTGATGATATCGAAAAACCCTTTGGCTATAAGGTAATCAAACACATCAGTGCATTATGCATTGATCTAAAGTTCAATTGTGTTGCCGAAGGCGTCGAAACGGAACAGCAGCTTCAATTGCTCAAGCGAATCGGAGTGAAATATTGTCAAGGGTATTATTTTGCCAAGGCAATGCCATTGGAAGATGCGTTACATTATCGGCTTTAAATGATTGTTGTGTGTCTAATCGTAAACATAATTTGCCCACCCTATGCTGCTTTTGCCTAAAATAAAAACAGACTTTCTAGGTACAGTGCCGTGACGCAGACTGTCGCTAAAGTTTTGCCCCGCCTAACACCGCAGGAATATTTTGCCTGGGAAGCTCAGCAACCATTGCGGTATGAGTATTTTGATGGGGATGTATTTGCAATGGCGGGTGGAACACTGCCCCATGCAGATATTGCCCTGAACTTGGCTAGCCTATTGCGAGAACCGCTACGGGGGCGCTGCAAGGTGCGGAACTCGGATGCGAAGGTGGGCATTACCGATGACGGGCCGTTTACCTATCCTGACCTGAGTATTTCCTGTGATGAGCGAGACCGTACTGCCCAAGAATTTATTCGCTATCCCTGCGTTATTGTCGAAGTGCTCTCTCCTAGCACTGAAGCCTACGACCGAGGCGGCAAGTTTGCTCTGTATCGTCGCCTCTCAACCCTTCAAGAATATGTTTTAGTCAGTTCTGAAACTAAGGCGGTGGAGATTTTTCAGCGCACTTCATCGGGGGAATGGCGGTTTATTCCCTATAGTGAGGGGGACATTATTGAATTAATCACAGTTGAGGTGACGTTTTCCGTGGATGCGATTTATGAGGATGTTGTTTTTGGGGTAGAGGAGGAAAGTTCTGAGGGGGGCGATCGGGTGTAGTACTGCGACACATCTTAACTTGTGGATATCCCAAGACTGCAAAGTAAGCAAAATCGAAAGTCTAGAATAAAGTGCAAATTTATCAAAATCCATTTGCACACCCTACACCTAACGCCCTCTATAAGATAAGTGAGCATACTGTAAAAGGTAGAATTAAATAGAATGCGGTTCCCCAACTTCGAGTCCTTCTATTCCAAACTCACGCAAGACTTCTAAAAAATTCTCGGCTGATTGCTTTGAAGTAAATGAGGCTACTTGGATAGACATCAATGGCTTACCCTGTAAAACTAGATGTTTTCTAGTTGTTATATATGCATCTGTGCAGAACTGACTTTTTATATTTATAAGCTGTTTCTCATTATCATATTCTCTAACAAAAACTCTATGCCAAAGTTTGTGTTCTGATATTTCATTTCGCTCATCTCCACAGCTCGTCATTGGAAAATCTTCGGGTTCAAATTGTCTAATGGCTTCACCTGGATCAATAGAACTTTTATTTTTAGTCTGGGAAGGATGTGAGATATTTTCTGAAGGGACTGAGCTGATCTGATCCTTGTGATTTTCCCCAATAGACTCTAGCTCTTTTGCTGTTGATGATTGTACAGTTTTATGATGTGTAGAAGTGTGAATTGAATCCAGGAGACTATCTTTTGTCGGACTTGATGCAGAAAATCTGGAATCAATGGGCAGCCGATTACCAATAGCACCAACGACATCTCTGTAACTCTTTGTATAGCTCATGGGCAGTAAGATAGAGGCGCGAATTGATGGACGAAATGCAATAAAGAGTGGAACGCAAGCAAATATAAATGTGAAGCCCAAAAGTGTTATAACGATAATTCTATCGAGTTTTTTTTCTGGAATTCCTTTCTGGAGGATAGGTCTACCCCAAAGTAGGCAAGCAGTAAAGAGAAACACAACACCTAAGATGGTAAGGGATACACCTAAAATAGCGTCTGCTGTGCGATCAATGAAGTACAGTCCTCCTTCAATAACTTGTAATCGGGTATTACGAACTTCATAATTAACAGCTTTGGTTTCCGCAAATACATAAGAGCTAAAAATCCGGGCTTCCTCAAAAAAGTTATCCGTGATTTCAATGGCTTGACCACTTGCTGTACGAAGAACAAGCTGTGTCTGATCCCCAGCTTCTTGTAACGTTAAGCGTGATTCCTCACCAACTCTAGAAGTTCCTTGATCAAGAATTTCCTGGATTTCATCCGATGTCAATCGAACTAGCGGGTCGAGTTCCCCTGAAACTACAGCATTGGCAAGGGAAATACTAGCATCATGTGCAGTCCATATTGAAGCATCAACAGATTTCTCTACTTGATCGATGAATTGACTTAGTTCATTACTTAGTAATAAAGTCTGGGCTTGGATTTCAATAAATGTTCTTTTTAGATTTTCTTGATAAATTCGATCTAATTGATCAATTCTCTGTGTACCCAAAGCATTTATAAGCTCGATATTCTGGTTGAGATTATCAAGTCCTTGTTCGACAGTTTTCCGTAAATCATCATTAACATGGCTAGAGAGGGACATTGCTTGGATATTCGCTACTGCCAAGATTTCTCTGGTATTACGATATATCGTCTCAATATCATCATCATTTGCACTGACCTCAAGTTCAATTCCTCCTTCAATAGCCTCAGAAATACGTTCTGCACCTTCTGAGCCAGCCTCTGAAAGCCAACAAGATGGATGTATACCTAAACCAAACCAGCCACAAGCTTGTGCTGGAGCGGGCCAAAGGGAGAGAGTGCTGGAGAGTACTAACAGCGGGATAAATCTAGGAAACTTCATTTTTCTTAAGATGCAACCTGGGATTTTCAACCTTTTATAACAAGGCTACGATAATCATACTCAATGGTATTAGTAATCTTCCTGAATAAAAATCAAAAGTTTTCCAAAATCCTTATTGTGTAGTACAAAATAAGGCTTTAACTTATCTAGGTTTACCTGGAAATAGCCAGATTTTATAAGTTTCACGTGCATCATCAAAGCTCCAGCTATTTACAGCCTCACAGCTACGATCACTTGGAGTGTAGTGAACAGTTGCTTGTCGAGACACTATATCATTATCACCATCAGCATTCCATTGAATCTGTACATATCCTCCAAATGGATAAGTATATCTCCTCGATCGACCAGGCTGTAACCAATCCCAGTCAGTCCAACCTAAGCAATCATTATGTGAATAACATGTCCTTGCCCTAAAACTGGCTCCACTTCCATCATAAACACGCCCAGAGTAACCATTAAAAAGGCATAGTAGCTCACTGGCACTTGCAGGGGTTGCAAATAAAACACTAAGCAAAGTAGAAGAGTAAAATAGTAAGGTTTTCATTGTAAGAATCATTTTTTTACTGCGATTGAGACAAGATAAACATAAAGGAGCAAAGCACCGCTAAAGTGAAGGCTCCCAGGCTCAGGTCAGCCATTTTATGGGCTGCCCCCTAATACTGTAGGCAATGGTATCTTTCTCCTCAAACAGTGAAGAAAATAGACTCTCCAGCTTCCAAAAAAGCATTAGCATTAACATGGTTGACAACAGCCAACGTTTGCCCTAGTGCATTGATCTCTAAACTGCGCTGAGTCATTTTTTCAATGGAGAGCTGTCCAAAGCTCAAGGTATCTGTAAGTCCGAAGAGATCTTGAGTGATGTTGAAATCTTGGATAGTGTCATTGCCATTATTTGTACGAAGAACAAAAGTATCTGCGCCTCGGCCACCTTCGAAAATATCATCTCCTGCTCCACCATCTAACCAATCGTCTCCATCTTCACCGATAAGGATATCATTACCGAGTCCACCGAAGAGTTGGTCTTGACCCATGCCACCAGTGAGTCGATCTTGACCCTTACCCCCGATCAGCAAGTCATCTCCCATACCCCCTTTGAGAATGTCATCGCCTATGCCACCATCAACCACATCATTCCCTCGATTAGCACGCAATTCATCATTGCCAAATCCACCAAAAAGTTGGTCTTGATCTAGTCCACCAAAGAGTTGGTCTTGACCCTCACCACCAATAAGTAGGTCATCTCCAATATCACCTTTGAGGATGTCATCTCCTATGCCACCGTCAAGCTCATCGTTCCCCTGATCGCCACGCAATTCATCATTGCCGGATTCACCAACTAAGCGGTCATTGCCATCTTCACCGATAAGGATGTCATTACCGAGTCCACCAAAGAGTTGGTCTTGACCCATACCACCAGTGAGTCGATCTTGACCCTCATCCCCAATCAGCAAGTCATCTCCCATGCCACCTTTGAGAATGTCATCTCCTAAGCCACCATCAACCACATCATTCCCTCGATTGCCGTGCAATTCATCATTGCCAGACTCACCAAGCAATTTGTCATCGCCAATCCTCCCGCTAATGTAGTCATTTCCATGACCCCCATACAAAACGTTTGCTGCTGTATCCCCAATAATCTTGTCATTGAAATTTGAAGCAATTACGTTGTCAATGTTAAATATGCGATCGCTCCCTTCAGAATCACTGGTGACAAGATTTTGGCTCATATCAACGATGATCCGAGTTGAGCTGTCTGCATAGCTAATCCGATCAGTCCCCTCACCACCATCGAGTAAGTCGTTGCCTGCGCCACCGCTTAGGGTGTCATCGCCATCGTTGCCGTACAATTCATCATCACCATCACCACCAAATAGGTTGTCGTTTCCTACGCCACCATAGAGCTCGTCGTTTCCTAAATCACCATGTACGGTGTCGTTACCCCATTCACCCAGGATAATGTCGTCGCCTGCTCCACCATTGAGGATGTCATTGGCATTGGTACTGGAATTAGCAGGCGTAATTGAAGATATCGTGTCAAAAAACGAGTCACCTAGCAGTACATCATCGCCATCATTACCATAAAGTTTGTCTTGACCACCGCCGCCTGCGATGGCATCGTCACCATCACCACCGGACAAGTAGTCATTCCCAGATGAATAAACACTGTGATCGCCGCTTAAAATGTCATCGCCCTGCTCACCATAAATGCGGTCATTTCCTGAATCCCCAATTGCATAATCATCACCATATCCCGCATAGAGAGTATCAGCCCCTTCTCCTCCTTGAAGGTGGTCATCCCCCGAGCCAGCTTCTATAAAGTCATTACCTGCACCCCCATCTAAATATGAGCTTGCTGTTTGACCAACAGGAGTAGAGCGAAACACGATACGATCATTACCATTACCACCACCGAGGTAAGTGGATTTTGAAACACCCTCTAGGTAAATTTTGTCGTGACCATCACCAAAGAAGCGCTGAATAGTCTCGATATCACTAGCACGATAAGTTTTGAGATCACTATTGTTGCTGATCTTAATTCGCTCATAACGACTGAAAAAGCCAAATTTGGGCTTATACTGCTTTATCTCTATATTTTCAGAGAGTTTATTTCCTGGTTGCATTGTATCAGTCAAGTTGTTCAAGAATAGTGCCTTGTTGGTGAGCTGGTGCAAATCAGGAGTATTGAGTGTAAGCCAAATTCCAGTTTGATCTGTACCTGGCTCACCTTCGAAATAAAACTTCCCATCTGCATAGGGAAGTTTCTTGGTTCCTCCATTACTATGGCCATTACCCTGTGTACCAGAGTAGTAAAGAGAGCCATCAGGGATGATATAGCGTAGATTTAGAGTTTTTTCCCTATAGAGAGGATTTATATCTGCCTGATCATCTCCACCTCCCTTTCCAAAACCATCTTCATCCCATAATTCAATTTTGATATCGATGGATGAATCCGTTGAATTCCGATAAAACTTCCAATTTGGGTAAATTCCAACTCCTCGAGTTGTTTCTCTGATAACACTTGTGTTTCGTTCTTGACTACCCTCAATGTTGACCTTTGCATAGAGATCACCTCGACCCTTTACAGATCCACCATCAAGACCATCTCCATCTAATGTCATGATACGATCAATCGAAAGTGCAAAAGCTGAGTATTTTCTTACCTCTCCAGAATTTGATTTATAGAAATCACCACCTTTGGCAGAGTTGCCTGAAAAAAGACCATCAATTAGCTTGTCACTAAATCTTTCATTTAGCCAGCCTGGAGATTTCCCATCGATTTCTATCGCTAAATCTTTAATAGCAGAGCCAACTAAATAGCCAGCTCCAGGACTAGCTACAAAGCTAACTAAAGAGCCAATTACAGCACCCGCTATAGAACCGACTGTCTCTCCCCTTTTAGCATTATCACAACTTAAACCACCACAGAAGCGCCCATCAGGGTCATTCCAGATTCTTTCTCCTTTGAAAAGACCACCGATACCATTCGTGAAGTATGGAGAAGGATGGAACCAAGGCTCACCAACATTATATGCAGAGGGTCTGATTGCTATATCGGATGCTATGGGATAAGAGCCACCAGAGTCACGATGATCAGACGATGAAGTCCAGCTAGAATGTTTATCCTCTTCTATATAAATGTTCAAAGAGCCATCTGAGGAAAATTCAAGAGGATATTTTTCGGTTTCTCCTAGCCAGTCATTTGATGATGCAGAACCATTCACCCCGGTAACGCTCTGCTCATGGCTTCGTTTCCATCCAACATGACCATTCGTCCACACACGCTCTAGCTCAATTGTAGAATTATCATCAGATACCTTCCATGCAGAATGTAAGCTTGCCACATCACCATTATGTCCTCCGACATGGGCTTTTGGAGTACCATAGTCTTTTGTGAAAAGTGCAGTATTAAGAAAAGATATGTAGGTAAGACTTTCTCCATTTTCTGTGAGCATTTCCACGGGCGTCACTCTTGTAAAAAGAGCTACTTTGTGATCTGACGCAGAATGAAGATCAGAAAACATATCTTCATTTTTATGAAAAAGTAATGTTGGTCGTAAAGATTGAACAGCAATATTTTCCCAGCGATCGTCAAGTCCATCTTTATCTTTGTCATACCTTGAGTCGCTAGTGAAAATTGGATACTCATCTAGCTTAAATTGTGTTCCTCGACCTTGTGAATCAAGAATAACTCCACGTTCTGGCATGATGATGCCCTCCTAATTAATTTCCTTTGGAACAATATTGAGCATGTAGAAAGATATCTCTTACTACAACTAATGCGATCGCACCATAATCTAAAACAGGTCTCCGAGATCATCGATAACATCACCTATTTCTTCAAGATCAATAATGATCGTGGTATTGTTTTCAGTAGTCTCAGTCCGATTTGTACCTGCTGAAGTTGATCTCGGTGAAGGGTTTTGCTGAGAAATATCATCTTGGATGCAGACCGTAGCAGTTTGCCCTTCAAATCGAATATTTTGGATTTGATAATCACCAAGATTTGAATTAAGCTCTTGACGAATTGCTCGACTGATCTGCTGACTAATGACTTCAGAGGATTGATTCCAAGCTTGATAGATTGCACGCTCAACCTCTCGCCTAACACCACTCGTAATCAGTCCGTCAATGAGTTCAAGAAACCCATTTCCATCCAGGTTCATATCCACATAAACATCACGTAGAGTCACTGTACTAACACCACTGTTGTACGCAAAATTCAATGTGGCTTCAATGGCAGGATAAGCACCAGAACGCCCTTGAATATGTATGTCAGCAGTAGCTCGATCGCGGCGGGCTTTGATTTTGCAAGCATGACACCAGCCTTTGATCTCATTCATCCCGTCAGTTTCAAACTCCACACGTAACCGTAAGCCGTTCTCAATAGGAAATACAGTAAAGCGGCGAGAATTGAAATCTGCAATAAAGTGACTTCTCCGTGGCCGTTGATAATAGCCAAAATTATTTAATGAGAAACGATATCCACCAGCCTCAACCCAATTATCATTCGGAAGATAAATGTTTTCCCACTTTTCATCTACAGCTCGATGGTTAACTTGATTCAAATGAATTCGAGGTTGTAAATAGTCAATCCCCACATTGGCTGCTTGCGAAATTACTGTGCTAGGAAGGCGTAGACAAGTTTGAGCAATAACAGGTTCATTTAAGGTCAAACTCAATAAGCCCGTTACTAAACCGATGAGACTTAATTTTCTATTTTTCATCATGCTCCCCTATCAAATGGCTTGGCTTTTCGGCATTGAATTTCTGAATCCAAAAGTAGAATACTTCCCCCACCCCCCCCAATTCACCCCCCTGCCATAAACGGCTGTAACCCTTGCAGGTCAAGCATGGGGTGGACTTGTGAGATTGGGATACCCCAATCTTTTTTGCATATCTTTACAAGAATCAAGAGCTAGTTATTAGGGCTGGAGATTCTACTAAGATGAGAGAAGTTAATGTCTCAGTGCATCTTCACAAAACGTTATGCCGAAAAACCAAAGCTATGGCGCTAAAGTGCGCGATCGTGTCCAGCAATTCTTCCGTGCTCTCCACGACTTCGATACCAACAACCTTGATGAAACACATTGGACACGTCTCCACAGGCAGGGAATGCGAACGAAGAGACACAATTGGAATAGCCACACACCCCAAATCGATTTTGACGCGACAAACCTTCTGCTTCAAGATTTATCTGGACTTAAAGCAGACGAGATCCGGGAAGCGCTCAATCTACTCGAAAGATTTATTGAATGCCTTGAACGTTTCCGCACCAGCCAAGGTAGAGGCCAAGGAGTTGCCAAGATTCATGGACGGCTTACACTCTGGTCTACAGATGTAGAAACCAATTTGCTTTACTTTCAAGCTGCTTGGGATGTTCAGCGTGAGTGCAAAAAGGGGCTCAAACGATTAGAACCGAACTTAAAAGTTCCCAACCCTCACTTGCTCAATTCAGCACCAGAAACACCAAAAAAGCTTGACAATATTTCCTTTTCAGAAATCCCCCAATCTTCTCACCCCAATTATGAAGCTCCCCAATCTGATACCCCAGATTTTTCAGAAGCCCCCCAATCTCCTCACCCCAATTATGAAGCTCCCTCAGAAGAGCCACAAACTACACCAGATGAGAGCACTTCTCAAAGTACGGCGGAAGACCAAAACAATACTTTCAATTTTGCTCAGTTCTTCCGAGCGCTCCGAACGAAAGTGGAGTACAGTCCAGCCGCTCATATTTTCGGGAAATCCATCGGTGCTTTTTTCGGGGTTGAGCCTCATGCTCAAGTCAAACCGTCAGATTGTCAAAGACTTATCCAAAATAGTAAAAATATTGCAGAAGAGTACTATGCCAATGCCCTTGGCCCTGCCTTAAGCGATCATAAATTGGTGTTTATCGAAATCGGGACGCTGCCGATCGCCCTACAGCAATATCAAAATATGATCTGGGAAAACCCACAGCAGTTTTTGCGGACAAAGCTGCTTGGCTCTGCAACTCGAATTGTTGATCAATTCCATACCATTACTCCCCAGCGCAGATTACTCATTCTGGGTGCCCCTGGCTCTGGTAAAACTATCGCGCTTATCGAGATCATGCGGTTTCTAGTTAGCCAAGCTGAAAATGACTGGACTCAGCCTATTCCAGTGTTGCTTCAGCTCTCGACTTATGGACATCCACCGACAGGCCGATATTTCAGAGATTGGATAGTAAACCGACTTGAATTGCAATATGGAATTGTAAGGTCTCGTGGTCGCCAATTTTTAAATGAGCAAAAACTGTTGCTCTTGCTAGATGGTCTTGATGAACTCAGACCCCAAGTCCGCAAGGTCTGTATCAACCACATCAACAGTTTCCTGAGCAAGCATGAGAATACTGAATGCGTTATTACGAGCCGACGAACAGAGTACGAGGAAATTAAAGAGAGTTTATACCTCGATGCAGCAATCGAACTCCAGCCTCTTGATGTAGAACAAGCCGTCAGTTATCTAACCAGCCTGCCCCAAGCCGCTCAACTACAACCCCTTATTACAGCAATTCAAAACAGACCAGAATTCCAACAGTTAGCTGAAACCCCTTTGTTGCTGAATGTGATGGCCATTGCGTATCAAGACATCACGGTCGAAGATTTACAGATTTTCAACTCTATCGACGATCATCGCCGCTACCTCTTTGATGTGCTGATTTCAAGGCTATTACATCGTCAGCGGACTGTTGATGGGCAGAAGGCACCAAGCCCCAAACTGAGTGGCTATGTTTATTCCCAGCAAGAGATGATCGATTGGCTGATTTGGCTTGCCCGACATATGGTTGATCACGACCAAGCGGTCTTTTATATTGAGCAACTGCAACCAACCTGGTTAGACAAGCGTAAACAGATCGAGGGTTATCACCTGAACAGTATCGCGTTGGTTGGTGTTACTGGTGGCCTCAGCTCAGCTTGTCACATCGGCATTAACGCCAATTGGTCTTTAGCAACTGAAACATTGAGCAACTTTGGCCCTATTCTAGGCATATGCATGTCTACTGGTATTAGTATCTGCTGGGTTTTCTATGCCCTACAGAAAAAGCTGCCCAAATGGCTGGCTGCAATCATTGCAGCTTCGCTGTACGTTACCGTATTCGGTGTGTTGGCTCAGGGCAAGATCAACGTAGCTGAAGAGCACAATTACATTGCAGAGTTGAGTCCTATATTGCTAGATTGGCTTGTCTTCGTTATTGTTCTAAGCTGGTTACCTGAAGAGATTGTACGGGTATCCAAAGCGCAGTGGTCTTGGCGCATAGCTTTACACTCTGTGAGTGTTGGACTTGGAGTTCTTTTGCTCTTATATGCTCCAGCACGTTTGCTGATTGGAGCTTACTCAAGCTCTGGAGTGAGGCAATTTGTTTGGGAAGTCATTGTTACTGTCGGACTTGCAGCCATTATTGGTGGTTGGATGAGCGGCCATCCTCCTGACATTGAGACTACAACCCAACCCAATCAGGGCATATGGATCGCTGCGAGGAATGCTCTGGTGTTTTTGGGGGTAATTGGATTAGTGGGGATGGTCATTGCTAATTATTATGCGGATAACCTTGCTGAATACCCCATGATCGCCCTAGCTATTGGTATTGTAGCGGCACTGATGGGCGGACAACGCTCTGGCTTTGTGCTCATTCAACATTTTGTTTTACGGTTCATGCTCTGGCGTAATGGCTGTACTCCCTGGAACTATCAGCGCTTTCTCAACTTCGCTGTTAAACGCATGTTTCTCAACAAGGCGGGTGGTGGCTATCTCTTTATGCACCGTTCCTTTATGGAACACTTGGCTGCAAAATATGACAGCTGAAACCTGCTTCTTTTGAATCTGGATGATATCAAAAATCTTATGCAGAGATAGTTGCGTTTTCCTACAGGCTTTAACAAGAAGTTGTAAGATCAGCAAAATCCATGGTTTGAGAACATAAGAATGCAAACTCATCAATGCTTTCCCACTCTACACCTCTAATTCGGCATGAGATCATCGAGTTGCAATTGCAGATTCGGCAGTAGTGGGGAGGCGATCGCCGCCCCTAAACGATATTGCTGTTGCGCGTAGACACCATCCACCAAAGAACAAACCGTGAAAGTCGGCTGTTTCGGCTTGCCAATAAACTGCAAACCGCCTAACCCTCGAAAATCGACAATCCAATATTCGGGAATATTCAATAGGGCATATTCCTCAACTTTACGGGCATCGTCATCTTGCCAGTTACTACTCACTACCTCAGCAACGAGTTGGATTGTCTTCTCGTTACAGATAATTGGTTCATTCTGCCACAAGGGTTCATTTTTGAGCTGTTCTTGATCCAAAACCACAACATTTGGCCGCAGGGCTGTCGCTGTAGCGATGAGGGGTTTAATCAAGCAATTTTTTGGCACTAACCAATTCAGCTTAGCTTGCAAGATTTCAACATAAATTCTCCCGGCAATACTTCCGGCAACGGCTTCATGGGGGCCGGTTGGTTCCATCTCTCTAAGTTCCCCATCAATCAGTTCGTAGTTGGTGTTATCTCCGTATTGAGCAACAAAGTCTTCAAAGCTCAATGATTTAGATAGGGCGTAAGTCATGCGTCCTCTGGATGTTATCGAAGGTGTAGGCGTAGGGTGTTTTAGGCGGCTATTATGCCAAGACTTAGATGATGACTTGATCCCGCCGTAACGCACCGACAGGGGCTTATCAAGATGGTGTTGGTGCGTTACGCTCCGCTAACACACCCTACTGCCGTAGCACACCTTAAATGGTAGGTTAGATCAACAAGGACTAAACCTCTCAACACATTGGCGGTGTTGGGTTTCACTCCGTTCAACCCAACCTACTCCAAGACACCTTTTTAACTGTGCCACGGCACTATTGCCTACGCCGCCCGCCTAAAACTTCGCCACAATCCGGCGCATGGCCTCATTGACATTCTCGCGGCTATTAAAGGCCGAAATGCGGAAATAACCCTCACCTGCGGCACCAAAGCCGGAACCGGGGGTTCCGACGACGTTGGCTTGATTGAGCAACTGATCAAAAAAGTCCCAACTGGTCACGCCATCGGGGGTCTTGACCCAAACGTAGGGCGCATTGACGCCCCCATAGACCGAGAGCCCGGCTTGGCTAAGTTGCTCGCGAATAATGGTGGCATTTTCGAGATAGAAGCTGATCAGCGTCTTAATTTGCGCCTGACCCGCCTCGGAATAGACCGCTTCGGCACCCCGCTGGACGACGTAGGAAACACCGTTGAACTTGGTGGATTGTCGCCGATTCCAGAGGCTATGGATCGCCACATCTGTGCCATCGGCCGCTTTCGCCATGAGGGACTTGGGCACCACCGTATAAGCGCAACGGGTGCCGGTGAAGCCAGCATTCTTGGAGAAGGAGCGGAACTCGATCGCGCAGTTCCGAGCGCCCTCAATCTCATAGATCGAATGGGGCAGACTGGCGTCGGTGATAAAGGCTTCGTAGGCGGCATCAAAGAGCAGGATCGAACCATGCGCCAGAGCATAATCCACCCATTGTTTGAGATAGGCTTTGGTGGCAGTGGCCCCAGTGGGGTTGTTGGGAAAGCAAAGGTAGATGAGATCGACTTTTTGGCTGGGGATCTCGGCAATAAAGTTGTTGGCGGCGCTAATGGGCATGTAGACCAAGCCGCCATATTCGCCAGTGTCGCTGGCGTCCCCCGTGTTGCCGGCCATGACGTTGGTATCGACATAGACGGGATAAACGGGGTCGGTAACGGCGATCGTATTCTCATGGCCAAAAATATCTAAGATATTGCCCGTGTCGCATTTGGCCCCATCGGAGACAAAAATCTCGCTGGCGTCGATCTCGCAGCCCCGTGCTTGGAAGTCTTGGGAGGCGATCGCCTCCCGTAGCCAACCATAGCCCTGTTCTGGCCCGTAGCCCTTGAAGGTGGCGCGATCGCCCATCTCATTCACGGCCTGGATCATCGCTGCACGGCAGGCCTCGGGCAGGGGTTCGGTGACATCACCAATGCCAAGCTTAATGATGGGGGCATCCGGATTAACCGTGCTAAAGGTGCGCACACGACGGGCAATTTCCGGAAACAGGTAGCCTGCCTTGAGTTTAAGATAATTGTCGTTGATCGTTGCCATAACGGAAGCGAGTTACAAAAGTTACGAGAGACAGCAGTTCTCAGCTTACCGTCTTTGGTGGATGCCACAACAGCTACAATCAAAAGTTCGGAGTGCATCTGTAAGAGCAGGATAATCGATGGGAATGGCCCCCTACTCAACCGCTACCCCAGTAGGAAAACCACGACCTTGCGGATCCATACAACCAGGAGCTGTCAAGCGTTGTCACCCATTAAAGACCCAACCCTTGCCATCACTGGCTGATAGCCCCTTTTCGATGGGTTGAATTGGGCGGGTTATGGCTTATCCTCTCAGGGTTTCAGGATAATCTGATGACCCATCCTCAAGCGACACAACCCCAGAACACAATCCTCAATCGTTAACCTTTTCTATACTGGAACGGTGGCTCCTCCAACCCCCCCTCACCTTGCACCCGATTTGCTAGCGGTCTCAAGCGAGCGACTTGAGCTGGTTGAGCAACTCCTGACCATTGGTACTGCGCTCTCGAGCATCGAAGAGCTAGAGGAACTCTTGGCAATGATTCTAACCAAGAGTCGGGAAATTACCTGTAGTGATGCAGGGAGTGTATTTTTGCTCGATCAAGGTCCGTCGGGGCCCCATTTGATCTTTAAGGTGGCGCAAAATGACTCGTTGCCCACGTTGCGGTTTCAAGAAACCACATTGCCCCTGACCTATCGCAGTTTAGCGGGCTATGTGGCGCTGACGGGTCGCAGCCTGAATATTCCCGATGCCCACAACCTGATGCCGGGTCTGCCCTATCAGCTCGATCGCAACTTTGACCGAGACTTTGCCTATCGCACCTGTTCGGTCTTGGTCTTGCCGATGCAGGACAATCAAAACCGCATTTTGGGGGTGTTGCAACTGATCAACCGCAAGCACCAAACGGAACTCAAAATCAGCCCTGACAATGCCCTCAGCATTACCCAACCCTATTCAGAATGGGAAGAGCGGATTGTGCGATCGCTGGCCTCCCAGGCGGCGATCTCGATTGAGCGCAATATCTTGCAAAACAATATTGAGAGCCTGTTTGAGAGTTTTGTCCGCGCCTCGGTGCAGGTGATTGAATCTCGTGATCCCACAACCTCCGGTCATTCCGAGCGGGTTGCCGATCTCACGGTGCGCCTCGCTCAAGAGGTGAGCAGTGTTGACATCGGCCCCCTCCATCATCTGGACTTCAATGCCCAGCAAATCCAGGAAATTCGCTATGCGGCCCTCTTGCATGACTTTGGCAAAATTGGGGTGCCAGAGGCGATTTTAAATAAGCGCAATAAGCTCTACCCTGAGCAACTCGAAGTGATTCGTCAGCGTTTTGGTGTGGCCCAGCGATCGCTGCAATGGCAATGCGCCGAGCAAAAGTTTCAATATCTGCTCCACCATCCCAGCCATTGTGGTCAGCAGCATACTGAACCCAATTCGGGTTGTTCCCATTGTCAGGCAATCCAGCACCTGGAACAGGAGTCTCAACAAGCGCTGGCAATCCTGCACCATTACCAAGATCTCGTCGAGCAGATCAATCAGCCCGAGGCCCTGCCCACCAAGCAGTTTGAAGCCCTCTCAGAGCAGATGTGGCAAGATTTGCGGGCCCTGACCCAATATGTTTATACCGATGTGGATGGGCAGGAGAAAACCCTGCTCACGCCCCAAGAGGTCGAGCAACTCATGCTGCCCTCGGGCAACCTCACCCAGAGCGAACGCCGCCTGGTCGAAGCCCATGTCACCCATTCCTACCGCTTCTTGAAGCAAATTCCCTGGACCCAGGGCTTGAGCCAAATTCCGCTCATTGCCTATGGTCACCATGAAAAACTCAATGGCACAGGCTATCCCCAAGGGCTCAAAGGTCAAGAAATTCCGGTGCAAACCCAGATGATGACGATCGCCGATATTTACGATGCCCTCACCGCCGCCGATCGCCCCTACAAACGCCCCTTAGAACTCGCCGTCACCGTACAGATTCTCCACGAAGAAGTGGAAAAAAATCACATCAATGGGGATTTATTGGCGGTGTTTTTGGAACGGCAGGTATACCAGGTTTTAGGGAATACTTAGGGGCTCTCATCCCAATCGCGACCCAATTCCTCCGGCTCAATGCGCAGCAGCCAAAAATAGCTCTTCTCCTTATAAAATCCCCAGTTGACAAATTTTTGCTTGAAGCTGTACTTAGGTTCGGGCGTCAGCGTTGGTTGCTGGTCACAAATTAGCCAAATCCGCTGAACATTAATAGTGTTCTGCGGCAGTTCAATCTCGCTACAGTCCCGTTGGCTGAGACCATAGAAGGGCAAGGAATCCTGATGGTAGTAGGTGAGGGCGGCGATCGCCTTCTCTAAATTGTGTTCCGCCCCAATCAACACAATATCCCCTGGCTGTTGCTGGGCCTGAATGGTCATCATCATACCCCGCCAATCCTGACGGTCTTGCACCCGGTAATATCGCTGCAAACCGGATCCTACAGCCAGAAGATAGATGAGCGCAGCGCTAACCCCCAGCCAACGCTGACGTCGTCCCAGTTCCACAAGACCTGCTGCCACCAAGATCAGGGTATAGGGCAAGGTGAAGAGCACATAACGATCGGTCGTGAACAACCCTGGACTGAGCAGTCCCGAGCAGAGGGGCGGTAGCAATGCCCAGACAGCCAGGTAAACACGGCTTTGACCCTGTCGCCCGAGCACAGCTACGGTGATGAGTCCCCAGAGGCTCAGGGTGAAACCTTTGTAGAGCCAAGCAATGACGGGTGACGGCATCGGAAACGGAAAGACCGTGAACTTGCGCAACTTGCCGAGAATCAAGCTGGGGCTGATCGTCTCAACAGCAGTGATGGTTTCTGGGTTCGCTCGCCCCTCCCAGGTGGCCCAAAATGATGGTAAAACAGCTAGACCAATCACACCAAAGGCGATCGCCCAGCGCAGCAAAGACCGGGGTGAATGGCCAAAGCGCCAAAGGACGAGTATCAGATCAGCAACCAGGATGGTGGACGTCGTCGGGGTGGTCAGCAGCATCAAGACCCGAAGCACCATCCAGAGCCACAACCCCGATCGCCAGGGCGGTGGGTTCGGCTGCTGGAGTAGTTTTAACATTACCCAACTTCCCGCCAGACAGAGTCCAGTTGAGAGGGCATACATCCGCACCATCTGAGTAGAGTTGATGAACAGGGGCGAGAGCGTCAAGCCCATTGCCGCAACCCGACCAACCGCGATACCCATGGCATCTTTGGCGAGGTGATAGCTCAGAAACACCGTGAGCAGCCCAGCCAACACCGAAAAGCTCCGCAGCCAAACTTCACTCTTACCCCCGATCAGCCAAACCCGCAACAAGAGGTAATATAGTGGACGCTCCGGGTCAAAGGTTTGGGGTAAACCTTGGGCATCCCAGATGCTATAGAGTTCATCGATCCAGAGACTTTCATGGCCCAGGCGGTAGAGAAACAAACTCAGGGCAATTCCCAAGATCAACACCAATCCCAGCCGGTCAAAACGGCGCAGCGATCGGTCGGAAATAGCCATTGTTTGGGGTGCGTCAGTCATCACTAGTGTGAACTTAAGGCTGAAAAGATTACCCTGTCTGGAATCCAGACCATGGCGGGCAAGATGTACTTCGACTCCGCTCAGCAACCACCCGCGCTACGGACTATCCGTTTCAACAAGTCTAAGCATACTCCAAGAAAAAAATCCTGACCCTAACGCTTCACCATCTCTCGCGCCTGCTGCGTTTTAAACCGCTTCTCCCACGCCTCATGGCTTGTCCGTGCATCCTGAACAATCGGCGAGGCCGCCACCAGCTTGCAGACGAGCCAATTGATCAACGACAGGGGAAACCGCAGCGGGCGAATAATATCCAAAAACAAGACCGCCCGGTAGCCATCGGTCTCATTCCAGACCTCGTGGTAATAGGTGTCATCAAAGATCAGGCTCTTGCCTTCCTGCCAATGGGTAATCTGGTCATCCACCTGAATCCGGCATTGCTTAGCAGGTTCAGGCACCTTCAGCCCGAGATGATAACGAATTAAGCCCTTATGCTTGCCCCGATGGCGGGGAATATGCTTCCCCGGCGCGAGGATGGAGAAGAACGCCACCTTCAAGCCAGGAATTTGTTCGAGGAGCTTCGTTGTCTCGGGACAGCGCTGGCAATTTGCCTCGGAGCGAAAGCCAAAAGCCCAGAAAAAATAGGTCTTCCAGCGATCGTCATTGGCAATGCGATATTGCCGCTTGGAGATCTCCTGAAAGTTAGGCAATGCGTCTACATCTTCAAGAATCTGATCCAACTCCTGACGGATCACCTGCCAGTTTTCTTCCAAGGTTTTGGACCAGGGGAACTGCTCGGGGGTAAAAAACACCGACTCGCCCACCTTTGAATAGTTTGGGACAAGGCTCTCAAGCCAGGGAACCGACTTCTCAAGGCGTTTAACAATGAATCCGGTCAGCGCTTTCATGGTGTGATGGGGGATAGGGAATGAGGGGGCACAAATCTCTGAGCATTCTATAGTACTTTGTGAAAACAGGAGAACAAAACTGTTGTCTTTCCAAGGGGGATTGAAGGGGATTAAGATACTGCATTAAACGGGGAAAGTAAAGCGTCTGATCTCTATTGACAATTGTAGGGGCTGGGTTTCCCTGCCCGCGTCAGTCGAATCTATTCTGAAATCTATTATCTGTAGGAACGCGCCAGAAAAAAAATCTCCAGGAAATCATTGAACAGTGGCAGGCATCCTGCCTGCGCTACGGTTTCTCTTATGAAGGTTAAGCGTTTGATCCGGTCATTGAAAAATGCTCTAAACCCTTAGCGGGAAAGATGCCCACACTACAGTAATTGCATAGGGTGGACATTACCCATCAGCCGATGGTTGTGACAATTTTGGATTACCAATTTATTTTCTTAAGTTCCATCAGACAAACTGATTCTTAATCTCCATCGTCGGCATCAGCAAAGTCTCCTCAATCTCCTTCGCTGTTTGGGGTTGTACCCGCATATTACTAATGCATTCCACCAGCAGCTTATTGGCATTGTAATATTGCCGTAGTAGGGCGCGTTGGTCTTTATTGAATTGCCAGTCATAGCCGATGTTACGGTGCTCAATGATGATCAGACGCAGCTTTTTCGTCCAGATTTGGCAATGTTCTTGCCACCATTTCTCATAGCTGGGGCTACTCCGGCTGGGGATCTCTTTTTTGAGGCGTTGTAAGACATCTTTGAGCTCCGGATCAATCTTGAGGCGACGATCTTCGGCGTAGGTCATAAATAGCTTAAGGTCATGGGCCAGCGTCACCAGTAAACAGTTCAAGATCAGATCCACAATAAACTCAATATGGAGCTCCTCAATGACATTGTGATTGAAGGCATAGTCAAGATCGCGATCGAGCATACAAGCCAAAGACCAATCATGCAACGACGATCGCAGTGCCCGGTTCACGGCATGGGAAAAATCAATCGGGTTGGAAATTCTCGGGTCAAAGAGATGATCGATCGCCTGAGAAAAATAAAAGGCCCGTACCGCCGTAATGCTATAAGGAACTTTCACCAAAATAGACTTTTGGTTGATCCAAGAGAGAAAAATTTGGACTTTTTTATCCTTGGCAACAATTTGATCAATCTTATGCTTAACGTGCAACAGGAAGTCATTGATATGCTCCATTTCCTGAGTCAACCCGGAAAAGAGTTTATACCAGGGGCGGGGGATTGGCGTTTCTAGGGTACGGTACAGGTTATTGGGGTCAAAGTTTTTGAGCAGATAATGACCTACTAAAAATTCATGTACACTAATACTTTCAAAGGTATATAATCCTTCAGTGCGCTCAAAGATTAAACCATGTTGTTCCTCAATTTCAGCGAGCACCAAAGCAGCATATTGAGCTAGGGTCTTCCGCCCTGTCGTAAAGCCGGGCAGACTTTTTAAATAGGTGCCAATATATTGTTTCGCCTTCTTGAGATTAAAGAAAATCTCCTTGGTTTCAAGAGTCTGCAACGCAATATAACTCAAGAGTCGATAGCGCTCCGAGAGATTAAGCTCGGCATAGATGGTGGTTTCCGGGCTTGTTCCATTGCGAGGTTCCTGCTCCAACATTGAGTTGGGTTTCCAGACCTCTAAAATTCGGGTAATGCCCAATTCATAAAGACTAAACTGACTCTTGGGTAAATGCCCCAAATATTGAAAAATCCAACAGAGGAGATGTAAAATCATGGGTCGACTGGCCCAATGGGAAAACCGCTGATTCTTGGGAAACTGTAACTCGGTCATGAGCTGTTGGGCTAGCCCACTGGTTTCGACAGGAGAGTTAGCTTCTGCTTCCTGAAACCAATTTTGAATAAACGTTTCAATCTGGGCTTTGTTGAGCGAAGCGAGTTCAATCTTGCGAAAGGTGGGAAAGGTGTAATCAGTGATCTGGGTACGGCAGGCAACAATAAAACGATTCTGATAGTAGCGTTGAGCAAAGACACGTAGTTGAAACTGAATATTGCGGCGGGCTTGGGTCGGGATGCGATCGAGATCATCAATTAAGATCAGAAAATGCCCCTTATCGAGCAACCCTTGGGTCAACTCTAAGTCATTGAGATTGAGAATCTTTTGAATGATCGCCTCTAGGGCATTGGGCTGCTCTAAAATCTCTAAGGGATAGTCCCGGAGGTTAATCAAGACTGGAATGTGATGAATAAAGGCATCTCCTTTGGCACAGGCAACGGCAAGACGCCGTAACAAGGTGCTTTTGCCTGACGCTGGTCGCCCCAGTAAGAGGAGACGCTTATATCGCTGCACAATTTGCAGCGCAGGCAACCGTTCTTGGCGCTCACCGAGACCAAAGCGTTCAAATTCTTGTCGCTGATTAAACTGCTCTAGATAGCTGCCTAAATTGACATAGATATCACGTGGTAATCCCTTGAGGAGATAAACTTCAAACTGAAGCTGTTCTAGGGAGATCAATTCCTGGTTGAGCAGTTGCAAAAATTGATAGGCTTCGACGACTTGTCGCCCCAACTGATAGCGCAGTTCGAGCCAGAGGGGATTTTCGGGTAGAGAAACCTTGTCATTTTCAAGGGGTTCTGATTCCGGGAGGTCATCCTCTGACAGTTCAGCCACATCTTCCCAATTCAGTTCCAGGGTCTGGCAAATGGTTTGGAACAGCTCCTCGGAGAGGGGCTGACCCGTTAAAAACTGTTGCATCGTCGCCCGCGACACCTGGAGATCTCGCAACTGATTCACCTTGTGCGTCGAGCTAAGGCAAACGGATTTAGCCTGTTCAATTCCCCACACTGAGGCTCGGAGAGAGTGCTGTAAGTGATCCGTCATATTTCAGCTTGCAAAAATTAGCCCAGATGAAGAAACGCTGCTGTGACTGCCACTTGAGAGTCTAGCCGCTGCTCTCTCGTTGCCCGCAAATGTCTAAGATACCAGGATGCCCTTGGTGCTGGCTCAGTCTAAGCTGAGTTTACCCCCTGCCTGACAATCTCGGATTGGGGGTAAGGTAGAACCAGTGATTCCATCTTAAATTCTATTTTCTCTCGCGGCGATCTTTATGACTGGTTCGACAACCCCCCCCCAGGCGGCCGCCGATCGCTCCTTAGCCGACCATATCCCGGCCTTTGTGGCGCTTCTTGGCACGGAGAAGGTGATTCGTCGCAAGGAAGAGCTATTAACCTATGAATGTGATGGGTTGGCTGCCTATCGGGAACGACCGGCCTTGGTGGTATTGCCGGGGAGTACGGCTGAGGTGGCCGCCGTGGTGCGTCTGTGCGATCGCCTCAATCTGCCCTGGGTGGCCCGGGGGGCGGGTACGGGGCTCTCGGGCGGAGCCTTACCCCATGGCCAGGGGGTGTTGATTGTCACGGCGCGGATGAACCGAATTTTAAAGTTGGATCTGGACAACCAACAGGCGATCGTGCAGCCCGGCGTGATCAACAACTGGGTGACGCAAGCGGTCAGCGGCGCGGGCTTCTACTATGCCCCCGACCCCTCCAGCCAAATCATCTGTTCGATCGGCGGCAATGTGGCGGAAAATTCCGGTGGGGTTCATTGTCTTAAATATGGGGTGACGACGAACCATGTGCTAGCCCTGACTGTGGTGACGGCGGAAGGCGAGATTGTCCAGTTGGGCGGACTCGTGCCGGAAATGCCAGGATATGATCTACGCGGTGTCTTTGTGGGTTCAGAAGGAACGCTTGGGATTGCCACGGAAATCACCCTCAAGATTCTCAAGACTCCCGAAGCAATCCAGGTGCTGCTCGCGGACTTCGCCACGATCGAGGCGGCCGGTCAAGCGGTCACCGCAATCACGAGTTCCGGGATTATACCTGCGGGCATGGAAATGATGGATAACCTCAGCATCAATGCTGTGGAGGATGTGGTGGCTCTTGGCTGCTATCCCCGCGATGCGGGGGCAATTTTATTGGTCGAACTCGATGGCTCTGATGTGGAGGTAGCCGCGAATATTGCCCAGGTGGCGGCGCTGTGTCGGGAGCAGGGAGCGCGGGAGATTACCATTGCCACTGACCCTACCGAGCGTCTCAAGCTCTGGAAAGGCCGCAAAGCCACCTTTGCCGCTGCTGGCCAGATGAGTCCCAACTATTTTGTCCAGGATGGCGTTGTGCCGCGCACCCAACTGGCGCGGGTGCTGCGGGAGATTGAGGCCCTCAGTGAACGTTCGGGCTATGCGATCGCCAATGTCTTTCATGCGGGCGATGGCAACCTGCATCCCCTGATTCTCTACGATGAAGCCCAGCCAGGGGCATTTGAAGATGTGGAGCGCGTCGGCGAAGAAATCCTGCGTCTATGCGTGGAAGCGGGTGGCTCTCTTTCTGGGGAACATGGCATCGGCGCGGACAAGAACTGCTATATGCCCCAGATGTTTAACCCCACCGACCTGGAAACCATGCAGCGGGTGCGCCAGGCGTTTAACCCCAAGGGACTGGCGAATCCGGATAAGCTCTTTCCCACGCCCAAGTTCTGTGGGGCTCGGATCAATCAAATTCCACCGGAGCGGCGATCGCAAGCCGACTTATTTTAAGCATGGACAATGACCTATCCTAGACCTTAAGCCAACCAAAAATTTCCTGTGCAGAGATTTGCCAATTGTTCAAGGCTTTGAGAACAATGAGTGGCTCACGACTATCGGCAAAATACATCATCGGTAATCCACTGTGCAGAACCGTAATCGACTTTGCATGGGGGTCAATCAGTCAGCCCAGTTCCGTACCGTGGTGAAGACAAAAAACGATTTTTTCCATCACGAACGTTGTGGATTGGTTTGGCAAAAGAATTTCAATAATCCAATCTGGTGGCTGCTCAACCTGATCCGCAATTTCTCCATCTTCATCTTTGGGCAAATTTTCCCAATGCAGCACAGCCAGATTAGGCACAATGGAGCGTCCACCAAAGCTACAGCGTAGCTCTGGCAAAGCATAAGCTAGCTTCGTTGGTTTTGCTTGCTGGTTGATAGCGGCAGCCAGCTCAAATTGTAAGGTGCTGTGTTTGCCTTTGGGCATCGGTTTTTGGCTGACGGTTCCACGGCTGTATTCGCTGGCAGGCTTGGTTTCGGGTAGGGCCAGGAATTCCTCTAGGGTGAGGGTTTGAGGGGTTCCGACGGTTGCAACCATGAGTATCCGCTCGTGTGGGGTGTTCTTTATTGTAGTTCAGGGGTTGAGTGGTTATGCTCGCGATCGGCTATGAATTCTAGACAGGCTCTGATATCTGCTTCGGTGAGTTCGGGAAAGTCATCAATGATTTCTGCGGTGGACATTCCGGCGGCGAGCCAGCCGAGCACATCGTAGACCGTGATTCGCATTCGACGAATGCAGGGTTTACCGCCACGTTTATCGGTTTCGATGGTGATGATATCGCGATAGCTCATGATGTGCTGGGTGTGTAGTGGATATGAGTTTAGTTTAGTCCCTGTAGCTGTAGGCTATTGTCCGCGTCCAGGTTTGCAATCGATAAAACTCAATGCTGCTGTATCGAGAAAGCTGGCGATCGCCATCTCAACAACCGCTTCAACTGGATATTCAATCTCACTGGCCCGTTCAATTAAGGCTATCCGAATGCGTTCGGGTAAGCGCCCTAAAATTTCTTGAGCGTCAGTTACAGAAAGTTGTTCGAGAGTATTGGTCTGCATAGTTTTACTACACTTCAAACAAGTGGATGGGCAACACGGTTCTCGATTTCGCTGTGGCTCGCGCATTCAAAGAAGAGTTCGATCGCTTCACTGAGGTTATGCTTGGCTTCATCTACGGAGTTACCTTGGCTGGCAATGTCTAGCTCTGAGCAGAGGGCAACGTAGCCATCGTCTTCAGGTTGGATGATGGTGGTAAAGGTGTGGGTTTGCTGCATGACTAGGATAAATCCTGGTGCTTCTTGAGTAGGATTCTGAGTAGGTCGGTTTGCTCTCGGAGAAGGTCTTGTTGTTCATTCATCAGTTGAGCTTGCTTGATTGAAATTTCAGTCAGTAGCTCAACCATTTCCTGATAGTGGGCGAGGAGTGCTTTCTTATCGCGTTCTGATTTTTTGGAGAGTCGATACTTGATCAGCAAAGGACGATTGAGGCGAAGACGACGGAGGGTAAATTCGCCAGTGGGCGTGAGCGGACATAGTTCTCCATTCTCAAGCAATCGAAAGTGTTGCTTGCGGCTCTCCTGACGAGGGTTCCAGAGAGCAGGGTCAGTTGGGGTACTCGGCCAGTAATCGAGTTTGTGTTGATTGCAGCGAATGCAGCAATAAATCAAGTTGCTGATTTCGTCTGTGCCACCCTTGGAGCGGGGCTGAAAATGGTCAATCGTGAGTTGTCCGCCGCTGTCAGTCTCGGCAACATCGCAATATTCGCAGGCAAAATTAGCCCGCAAGCGAACCTGCTGACGGATTTGGGGTGACAATGTCATGCAGATTAAGAACTTACAAGCTGGGTGAGCTGTTTGAGCAACAATTTATTCTCCTGGCGAATCGCAGCATTTTCAGTCGCCAGAGTTTGGATGCGCTGGCTGAGGATTTGCAGTTGCGTGAAGGTTTGGTTGATGCGCTCTTGCAGCAGATCAAGGTCGTTGGCAATGGGAGGAATGGTCAACAGTTCGGCTTCGGCTGCGTCTTGCTGGGCGTACCAGGCGTCGAGTTGGGTTTGTTCAGCAGGGGTGAGGGTTTGGCCGCGGGTGAAACGGTCATGGAGAGCTTGGCCAATGGGATCTGGAATCATGGTTGCGTGATTCAGCGAACGGATTGCTTCGATTTTAACGTTGTTCCCTGGTTGGGTTTGTGGGACACACACCAATTCCCGCGCAGGGCTGCTGAGGGGGAGGCGCTGCTCGGGCTGAGGTTGGGTGGGCTGGGTTGGGTTTTGATGGGTTGAGTTTGTGGGAGGTTTGTTGTTGCTAGATGTGTCTGCAAATCTTGTGTAGTGGATAATACTCACTCTACCCTTCAACAAAATACCTCAAATCATAAAAAAAAGTTAAAAAACATCCAATTACTTTTCGTAGGGGCTGTTATCTTGCTAGGATACATAAGTTACAGTCACATACACTTTTGTTCAAAAAATGCAGCAAGACCGATTTCGTCAAATCGAAAGTAATCTAGAGCTTCTCTATGAGCAGAAAGCGGACTTGGAACGTGAGGTTCTTTTGTCAACGGGAATTCAAAAAACCCAAGCCCGCCAGCGAATTCGAGTTGAAATTAATCCACAAATTGCTGAATACGAGTTTGAGTATTGGGAAGAGGTATCAGCACATCCTGAGTATCTTGACCTGTCAGAGCAAGATGCTGAAATCATAGCTAGAGAAGTTACTGGAAGTATCGAGGCCATGAAAAAGAGTGATTTCCCAGAAGAAGTTTGGGAAATCCTAGAGCAAATACGAGACCAAATTGCCAAGTCAGAGGAGTCAGCTAGCTTAAAAATCAAGGGTATAGTGTCAACCATACCCCCTTTCATTGGCGTTGCTCACGAAGCAGAAATAGACATCAGAAAGTTCCTTGAAAACAACTTTCCTACTTTTCTGAAAGTATTTCGTTCGGTGTCAAGTCATAAAAAAAAATAGTAATAGAATCATCTGTTAGTAAATCCATGTCTAAAGAAATAGATCTCAGGCTCTCTGAAACCTTTTCTGAGTTCCTCGAAGATACTGAGATAAGATTTTCTCATAGGAATAGAGAAGATATATTCTTAAGTGATTTGTTTGTTGCACCAGATTTGGAGGCCATCAAAGAATCGTCAGAGGATGAATCAAAGATAATTCGAGCAACAAGTATTTTTGAACAAGATTCAAGCTTTTTGATTCTTGGAGATGAGCAATCAGGAAAGACAGCTCTTGCTAAAAACTTATTTAAAGAGTTTAGGAGTAGAGATCTAGTTCCGATACTTATCGATGGTAGTAGTCTTAGGGCATCAAATATAGATAATCAAATATCCAGGCGTGTTAACAGTATCTACCCACATGCCTCTAGCATAGATATTCTTGAGCAAGATAATCTTGTTTGTATAATTGATGATGTATCCAAATGGAAAATAAAATTAAAACGGGCACAAGAAAGCCTTATAAGTGATCTAACCAGAAAATTCAAGACAGTGATCTTGATTGCAGATGATGAATTTGAATTTCTGTTTCCAGATATTTCTAGTCTTGATGGCTACGTGAAGTTCAAGATATTGCCATTTGGTTACGTTCGTCGGAATGAGCTTATTGAAAAATGGGTATCTCTTGAGCCAGCAGAAGAGTTGAGTA
Source organism: Cyanobacteria bacterium P01_G01_bin.54 (assembly GCA_039180005.1). Taxonomy (GTDB): domain Bacteria; phylum Cyanobacteriota; class Cyanobacteriia; order Cyanobacteriales; family Spirulinaceae; genus SIO3F2. The sequence goes on from JBCDEB010000008.1 coordinate 60,019, forward strand.
ATCAAGAGTACTGGTCGCGAATAGATGGGCTGTCTTTTCACGTAGATTTAGTTATTGGCAAGAATATAGTTCCAGCAAAACCATGCTTCATCTTAATGTTTCTACAGTCATTCGAAATTATCGGCTCACAAGGTTTAGAGCTAACTGCTTATGGTCATTGCTATCAGAATCTTATTTACCAATCCCTTAATCGTGTACGCGTCAAGCAAACTGAGATTGATACATATTTAAATGCATTATCCGAACTAAGTGGGGCTATTCTCAATTCTTCATCAGTTGGGATTGACAGCAGTGACTTACAGTCTTTTTTTGACGAGTATTCGAGGAAATTCTTGCCAGTTGATCAGAATAAGATAATAAGTGATTTGGTCAGTGCCCATATCTTACAGTGGTCAGGCGATACTCTCAAGTTTCGCTACCGTTACATGTTCTATTTCTTCGCAGCAAAGAATCTGGCAGACTCTCTGCGTAAAGGAGATCAAGCTCGCTCTACTATTTGTCACCTTATAAACACTATACACCTAGAGCGCTCGTCTCATATAATACTCTTTCTGACACATCACTCAAAAGATCCATTGATACTTGAAGAGATTTTAAAGTTTGTCAAAGGTCTTTGCTCTGATGAAGAGAAAATTACTTTGGAAGAAGAGAAACTAAATTTTCTCCAAGATTTTATTAGACAAATACCTGAAATTGTTCTTGAAAGTCGAGACGCCAGGCAAGAGCGTTTAAGTGAAGCAAGAGAAAAAGACTGGCTAGAGCAACAGAGTAGTAATGACACCCTGCAATCTGATGATGAAGACTTATCGGACTTTGTATCTAAAGTCAACAAGATATTGCGTGCAACGGAGGTATGTGGGCAGATCCTTCGAAATCGATTTGGTTCTCTGGAACGTGCAAATCTGGAGTCCATCTACGGGGAGTCACTGATGGCCTCATTGAGGCTAATGAGTATACTTATAAAGTTTATGGATCGTGTTAAGGAGAGAGCGATTCGAGAAATAGATAATGTAATTGATAAAAATCCAAGAATTTCTAATAATAAGATAGCCAAGCAAGCTGAGCATTTTTATAAAGGTCTTCATTACCTACTTATACTTGCTGTTCTGTACAAGACATCTTATTCGTTAGGATCTTCTAAAGGCAGAGATATCTACTTGACAGTTACAAATAATGATGCAACTCCAGCAGCTTTACTTGTCCAAGAGATTATAGAGCTACAATTTGAGAAAAAATTAGATATCAACAAGATTTCCAAACTATACTTGGATTTCTCTAAAAATCCAGTCTGTATCCGGCTATTGAAAGAGATTGTTCTTCGACATTGTTATATGCACGATGTGGGTTATAAAGAACGCCAACAGATTTCGAATAAGCTTAATATTCCAATTTCTACAATGACAATTCAGCACGCATTATCAGGTAAAGGAAGAAAAGGCTAATATTCTCTATATGTCTGGTTCAAGTTCATCTGTTTTAGTGCATTTGTCCAACTTCGTGTAATCAGAGAGGTTTGTCGAGCCTTTTAGTAAGCACACGAAATCACTACCCTGGATATTAGCTGAAGTAGTGCTTATAAGAACGAGTCGATAATCGTACGCATTCCCCACATCCGCTCTGTCACCTGCATCAACAGGGCATTAGACCGCAACTCAAACGGCTTCCGACAAATCACACCACATCCGGATCAACCCCCAACTCCCGCAACTTCGCCCGCAAAGCCGCCTGCTTCACCTCAGCCTGCTCCGCCCGCAGTCGCTCCTGCTCAGCCTGAATTTCAGACTGCTCTGCCCGAGTTTCAGCCTCCTCTGCTCGTAAGCGATCCTGCTCTGACTGAGCCTCAGCCTGCTCCGCTCGCAACCGCTCCTGTTTCGTCTGAGCTTCAGCCTGCTCCGCCCGTAAACGCTCCTGCTCTGACTGAATCTCAGCTTGTTCTGCCCGCTCAAACTCCTGCTCCCTTGGCAGCAACACCAACTGCTCATTAGGGAAATAGAACCGCAACCAATCCGCCTGCTCCTGCAACACCGGGCCACGCCAGGTGCCCAACCATAACCCTAAGGCTTCACACCAGAGCCAACCCTTATCATTGGGTTGCAAGGCCACAAACCCATTCCCCTGAAGCGTCCATCCCTGTAAAGAGGTTGGATCAGCGGGATTGTAGACAAAATATTGCTTCGTATTGAAAATCTGCTCGTAAATGTCTTTCTTTTCCGTAAGGTCAACATTTGCCGTCGAGGGTGACATCAGTTCAACGATCACGTCGGGATACTTGCCCCCTTCCTCCCAAACCACCCAACCCTGACGCTCTTTTTCTCCATCAACATTGAGCGCCACAAAAAAGTCAGGGCCGCGAAAGTCTCGATTTTTGATTTGTTGGAGGCTGTAGTAGACAAACATATTGCCCCCGGCATAGAAGTCCTTGCGGGGCGCGAGGGCGGCATAAGCACTGTCGATGAGCAGGTTCATCGCCAGGCGATGGCGGTTACTTTCCAAGGGAACTCCATCATCAAAAACCAGATCAGTGGGGGGGAGGGTCGGCAACCAGACATTGGGTTCATGGGTTGTAGTGGTGGATGAGGTGGGTGGTGTCATGGGGGCTCACTACAGTTACTCTGTTCTAGTTGATTGTAACGTGGAAGTTGGCTAGCGAAGTAGGATTAGATGCAAACCTTGTTCTGCTCGCTACTTTGTCTGTGAAAGCTGGTGTTCTGCTGCGTACTGACGCAAGGCGTGGTTAACCGCTGCTGAGTTCGGGAAGATGTGACGCAAATCGGGATCAATCAGCACAACATTTGTTCCAGCTTGATAACGACGGGCGTATTTCCCCCGTTCACCAGACCGGATCAACGTATCAGGATATTCGGGTCTAAGTGTATCTTCTTCATTGTTCATAGGCTTTGCGCTCCCGTCGTGTCATGGGTCGTGCTGAGATAATACGGATAGAATCTGTCCTCTCGGTATCCTGGGAATGATCGGGATCATAAGCGCAAGCGGAATAGGGATCGGCAAATACCTCTGTGGCTTCAAGAAATGAGACACCATGCTTGAGCTGGTTCGCTTTTGCCTTCACTTCATCCCATTCAAACTCCATTGCTCATTTGCTGATAAATGTGTCTCACGTCCATCAAACTATATTGAGGAGCACACACCAAAGCCCACGCAGGGCTGCTGAGGTGGAGGTACTACGTGGGTTGGGGTGTGGTGGGCTGGGTTGGGTTTGCGGGTGGTTTGTTGTTGCTGGATGTGGCTGAAAGCTTTGTGTGGTGGGCAATGCCCACCCTACGCCTCCATCGTCAAAAACCAAATCTGTGCGAGCTTTCGAGCGAACCTGTGACCCTGGTGTTTTAGTTGTGGGGATTGGTGTTGAGGTGATGGGAAGAGTCATGGGTTGCGCTACAGTTTTTTTGCACTACCCGGATTGTAGCGCGGAAGTTGAGGGGCGGATGCACAAAGCCCGCGCAGGGCTGCTGAGGGGGAGGCGCTGCGTGGGCTGGGGTTTGGTGGGCTGGGTTGGGTTTTGAGGGGTTGGGTTTGTGGGTGGTTTGTTGTTGCTGGATGTAGCCAAAAGACTTGAGAGGTGGGAAATGCCCACCCCAACTCTAGCTATCCATACCCACGCTGTTTCAGCATTGCCAGAATATTTTGATGATGACGATAAAGAGCTTTTTCTGTTTGAGCTATATCGATACGCTCAAACTGTGATAGTGAGTCAGCAAATGACTTATCTTGCCTCAACCTTGTTCTGACTTCATAAGCTTTCTGCCAATCACTGTATGCACGCTGTGCCGCTTTTTCCAACTCGCTTTCGCTTACTGACTCCATCCAGTCACTCATCTAATTAAACTCCTGTTCAATAAATTAAACCTTCTTTTTTGTCAAAACAATTCATCCTTCCCTCAAAAGTAGAATCAAAATCCTGTTTAGGAACGGTTATGAAATAAGACCGGGAAGGGAATATAGAATTATTACCTAGTTCTCTTCTCAGCATCGGTGAGCGATCGCTGAGACCAACTTCCAGTCCGCTTATCCAAAACGAAAGCTGCTACGTTCTGATTCATTCGATCTCGAATGAGAATATTCCAATCACCATTACTCTCAAAAGCATGGTGGTGAACATTGTTTGCATTACTAGAAACTGGTTCAACCGTGACACCACCTCTGATCCCCAGATCGACCAGCTTTACAGTGATTGCATCACCACTAGGTAGCCGAAATTGAACAGTCTCTGCTGACCTGTTTGACATATAAACCTCATCAAGGAGCGAAAATAACCTTTGGTCTGTCAGATATGATAAATGCCCCAGCCATCGGCCAGGGCATAAACTCAAGATTTACTTTACAATCGCGCCGATTTCTACATCCGTTCCGTCACCTGCGTTAACAGGGCATTAGACCGCTCCACAAACGCCTTCATCTCATCCGCGCCAAAGGGTTTCTGGGAAATCAACGCCAGGTCATAAATGTGCTGACACATTTGATTGACCAGCTCACCCTTCGACGAGGAGCCGCTGGCATCAATGATGCTGCCCTGGGACATGGTGAGCAGATTTTCCACCATCGGATGGGCGGTATTGACAAGCAAGGTGTGCATTGCCGGGAACTCGATCGCCGCTTGCTGCTGCATCATTGCGGTCATCTCTTGAATCCGTCGCATTTCTTCGGGGATGATCACCATTGCCGGAGGGGTGCCTTGGGATTTCAGAGCTTCCGCTTTGATCGTCAGCTTTTCATTGCCCAGCGCAGTTTCAAAGAGTTCCTTAACCACTTCACTGCGGGTTTTATTGGTCTTGGGATCGACGATTTCTGAGTTCTCGCTATCGACGAGCTTCTCATCGAGTTCCGAATCGACCCGGGAGAATTTGACATCGGTATATTCCCGCTCCAGGAAGGGAATGAAGTAGTTGGTGTCGATGAAGGAATCCATGAAGAGGATTTCGAGGCCCTGGCTCTTGTAGAGTTCCACATAGGTGGCTTGGGAGCCGGGATCGGTGCAATAGAAAACGCGGTTTTCGTGTTTTTCTTTGTTGCGCTCTAGGTAGTCTTTGAGAGTGGTGTAGCCTTGGTCTCCACCGCCTGCTTCAGACCAAGCGTCGTCTCCTTCGGCTTGGACTTCTACCTTGGGTTCTTCGGTTTCAAGACTGGTCTTGTAAATGATAATGTCGGCCACTTGATCCTTGAACTTGTCGTCCTTGAGGGAGCCGAACTTGACGAAGGTGCCGAGATCTTGCCAAGACTTGACGTATTTGTCGTACTCATCGCGGTACATGGCTTTGAGGCGATCGGCAATTTTCTTGGAAATATGGCTGGAAATGCGGCGGACGGTGCGATCGTTGGTCAGGGCACTGCGGGAAACATTGAGGGGAATGTCGCTGCTGTCGAGCACGCCGCGTAGGGGGCGCAAGAAGTCAGGGATAATTTCATCGCAGTTGTCGCTGACAAACACCTGGTTGCAGAAAAGCTTCATCTGCCCTTTGTTGATGTCCATATCGGGCTTGATCGGCGGGAAGTAGAGCAGGCCGTTGAGGACAAAGGGATAGTCGGTGTTGATATGGACCCACAAGAGGGGCTCTTCCTGGAAGGGATAGAGGTAGCGGTAGAACTCTAGATAGTCCTCATCCTTGAGGTTCTGGGTGGATTCTTTCCAGAGGGCTTGCTGTTTGTTGATCTGCTCTTCACCGAGCTTGATCGGCACGGGCATAAAGTCGCAGTGGGTTTTGACCAGGTTCTTGATTCGAGACTCTTCGAGGAAGTCTTCTTCTTCCTCCATCATCGTCAGGGTGATCGTCGTACCGGGGGTGGTGCGCTCCGAGTCGGTAAGCTCAAACTGGGGCGAGCCGTCGCAAGACCAATGCACGGCCTGGGAACCGGTGCGGTGGGAGAGGGTATCGATCTCGACGTTCTTGGCGACCATGAAGCAGGAGTAGAAACCCAGACCGAAGTGACCGATAATCTGCTGGTCGGGGTCTTTCTGATATTTCTGGACAAACTCCTCGGCGCTGGAGAAGGCGACTTGGTTGATGTATTTTTTGATCTCGTCGGCAGTCATACCAATGCCGTTGTCGGTGATCGAGAGGGTTTTCTGCTCTTTGTCGACGGCGATCGTGATTTCCGGAGCGGGTAGCTCACCATCCACTTCTCCTGCGTAGGACACCATCTTTAACTTGGCGATCGCGTCCACGCTATTGGAAACCAATTCCCGCAAGAAGATTTCATGGTCAGTGTAGAGTGACTTCTTGATAATCGGGAAAATATTCTCGGTATGGATCGTAATGTTGCCTTGCTCAAGTACGGTGGTCATAGTTCTCTATCAATGAAACGAATAGCTAAGGGTCATTGGGGAAGTTCTTGGCTCTATTTTCGCGCAGGGCTGGTGAGTTGACAGGATGCGGATAACCCTACCTGATGGGTTCAGAGTTCAAAGTTTAGAGTTCAAAGTTCAGAGTGCTTTTACGCGAGGTCTCCTGTCGATTGACAGCCCCCCGGTGATTTTGCCGCCGTCGAGCCTGGGGTTGCGGATCTCATCAGGGTTCCCGGTCGATGAGATGCTCCCGCTCCGGGTGGGGCTGGCAAGATACAATCTTGACTGAGTGTGATGTGAGCCAGGGGGCGACATGAATAATCCGGTGATCGATGAAGTCGTGGAATATCTCCAGGTTCTATCGCGGGAGCAGCAACATCAGGTTCTCCGCTTGGCCCAGACCCTGGCCAAAGACGGGGCGCAGTCTTTTGGGCTACCGACCACCTGGTTTAACACCGCTCTGCAGGTGAGTGAACAGGAATTGCAAGAAATTGCCGCAGACTGTGCTGATTCGTTACGTGACCCCGACTTTGAGGATGAGTTTGACGAGAGGGAGACCTGGATTTATGACGATTAAGGGCGCTTCACCAGCGTAGGCTCTGTTCCTGCTCTTACGACAGTTCCTTATGTTGCGGCAGAGCCATGACATGAGGGACTTGCGGCTCTTCAGCCAACTCTCACCTTCACCCCCCCCGAAGGTACGATCGTAATTCCCCGCCGCACAGGCTTGACGGTTTGCTCGGGTAACAACTCCCAATCCGCTGCCTGCAAGAGCGTCTTGAGGATCAGATGCATCTCAAAGCGGGAAAATGCCATGCCGATACAGCCCCGATGACCCCCACCGAAGGGGAAAAATTCGTAGGGGGCGAAGGTGCGATTGAGGAAGCGCTCCGGTCGAAAGTCCAGGGGCTCGGGAAAAACGTCGGGACGGCGATGGGCCAGATAGATGCAGGGCACAAGCACCGTATTCGGTGGGCAATGGTATGACCCCAGTTGATAGGCGGTCTTGGTAATCCGGGGTTGGGCGATCAGGGCAATGGGGTAGAGGCGGAGGGTTTCGTTACAAACCGCGCTGAGATAGTTTGGGCTATAGTCTGAGCTGGCAGCATTACTTGGGTTGGCAGCCGAATTCGAGCGGTTTGCCTTAAATTGCCCATAGACCTCGGGTTTGGACAAGATCCAATAAAACGCCCAAGCCAGGGAAGAGGCAGTGGTTTCATGGCCGAGCAGTAGTAGGGTCATGAGCTGATCGCGCAATTCCTGATCCGTGAGTCTCTGGCCTGCCTCATCTTGGGCCATTAGCAACAGGCTGAGCACATCGGTGCGGGCGGCAATATCGGTCGGATCACCAGCCCGACGCTCCTGAATCTCGGCATAGATCAGCCGATCGATCGCCCCTATAGCCCGCACAAAATGCCCCCAGGGACTCCAAGCACCCCAGTCTTGCTGCAAAAACTCAAAGAAAAAGCAACTGGAATAGAGGGGTTGGGTAATGGCTTCGAGCATTACCCCGATCCGCTGCTCTAGCGCCGCCGCTCTTGGCCCAGGTTCCAAACCAAACACCACGCGCAAAATGATTTGTAAGGTGATCTGAGCCAGGTAGGGGCGCAGGGTAACGGGGCGATCGCGCGGTAGGGTCGCCAGCACGTCCTGGCTGATTTGGCTGATCGCCTGGGCGTAAACCTGCATCCGTTGGCCATGCAGGGGCGGCATTAGCAGTTTGCGTTGACGCAGGTGTTCGCGGCCATCCAGGCAAATTAAGGAGCGATCGCCCGTCAGCGGCCGAAATACATGGGTCACTTGCCCCAAGGTGAACGTGTTCAGCGGGGCCGTAAAGATCTGTTCAACGTTTTGGGGATCACCCACGAAGACCACAGGTGGGCCATTGGCACCCAGCACCCGGCTGGTAAAGGTATCACCCTGTTGGGCCTGGTGATGATCAAAGAAGGCCAGCGGATCGCGTACCAGATTGAGGACTTGGAGCGGGGCAGGCGTTGTGAGGGTGGGGGGGAGATACGTCATGTTGCGGAAGGCAGAGCGATGAGAGCAGGAGGCAAAATGAAATGCTCGGGTGTGAAACTGGATCGGTGGCAGGCAGGATGCAGATTCGACTCCGCTCACTGACCCCCTGCGCTACGGTCTTTACCCTCTCAATTCCCGTAGCGCGGGCGTCTCGCCCGCCTTGGATAGCAATCTTTCAAGGACACGCTCACGCCGATACCGCAATCGCCACCTCAAGCGAGACGTCAAATTCTTCCTCAAACACATCCTTTTTGTAGTTGAGGTTCCAGATTTCGAGTTCGCAGCGATCGCCCGGATCACGAGGGGTGAGGTCAAGATAGAGCTGTCGATGGTTGACGTCATAGGTGCAATGGATATTAGCTACTGCGCCGATCTGGCGGCGATCGAGGGCTACGGCGAGGCGGAGCAGGGCACTAAGCTGTTCGACCAGTTGGCGCGATCGCTTATCGGGCAGAGCCTGGAAGTTCTCGTGCTTCTTTTTCGGTTTGCTCTTGCGGTGGTAGCGGGCCAGGTTGGCGACAATTTCCACCTCATTTTCGCTGTAGCCGAGCAGCTCCCCATTGCGGATCAAGTAATAGGAATGCTTATGGTGAGCGGCATGGGAAATATAGAGTCCACTATTATGAAGCATCGCCGCCGTCCAGAGCAGTTGTCGCTCCGGTTCTTGCCAAAAATGGAGCTTGCCCTGCAGGGCATCAAACAGCTCTAGGGCAAAGCGAGCCACCGTTTTGCTGTAGTCGTTATCCACCCCATAGCGCTGGGCTAACTGTTGGACATTGCGCTGGCGAATCTCGCTTTGATAGAGCAATTTGTCTTCGATTAAGCCATTCTTGAGCATCCAATCCACAATCATCCCCTCACGGAGTGCCCGTTCACAGAGGGTGAGTTGCTCAAGCCCCAGCATCTGCATCGCTTCAATGAGCACCACCGCCCCTGCGCTAATAATTTCGGCGCGGCGCTCGTTGAGTCCAGGGAGTTGTAGCCGTTCGGTATAGCTCATACCCGCGAGCTGTGCGGCGATCGCTTCGAGCTGCTCCCGCCGGACGGTATAGCCATTGAGCAAGGTGGGAACCCCCGCCTCACTGGCCTCGGCACAGAGGGTCATCAAGGTCTCAATGGTGCCGGAGGTGCCAATCAGGCGCGGCGGCGGTTCTCCGGGTCGGAGGTGGGCCCGAATTTGCTCGACGGAGCGCTCTAACATGCCACGCACATAGGCTTGGAGGTATTGCAACTCGCCGGGCGTGATCGGGTCATGGGCGACGAATTCATGGCTTAGGCGCACCGCCCCCACCTTGGTGCTGCTCAAAAAACGGGCATCCTGGCGATCGGCCAAAATGAGTTCGGTGGAGCCGCCACCGATATCAATGATGATGTGGGGCTGAGCCGCCGTAAACTCAATGCCCGAAAAGACGCCCAAATAGATCCGTCGGGCTTCTTCTGGCCCAGAAATGAGCTCGATCTGGAGGCCCAATTCTGCTTCCACCTGACGGATAAAGGCTTTACCATTGGGCGCTTCTCGTGTGGCACTGGTGGCCGTGGCAATGATCTGGGTTGCCCCAAAGCTATTGGCCAAATCTTGGCAGCGGCGTAGGGAGCTCAGGGCTCGGGCGATGGCTTCTGGCGTGAGATTACGGGTTTTGGGGTCGCGATCGCCCAAGCGAACCGTGTCTTTCTCACGGGCAATAATTTTAAAAGCGGGCAACTTTGCATCAATCTGCGCAATCACCATATGAATGGAATTGGTACCAATGTCGATCGCCGCCAGACTCAACGGGGTTCCATTCAGAGCGGAGGAGAAATGGGTAGATGTGGTCAGCGGCATAGCAGAATCAACCATGAAAAGCAAACATCGACAAAAGAATAAACCGAGTCACGTCAAACGTTTCTCAGCCATTTGGCTTAAAAGTCCGCAAATTCACGCAATTTCTAGAGGGGCGAGCCCATAATAGAGGTCAGGGAAAAACCGGATTGGCTGGCAATTAATAACCCATTGACGGGAGAAAAATAAGTGATTTCACTGAACTTTCGTTGGGTCGCTTCTGAACCAACGAGTGTAACTGAATCACCAGAATTATCCAACCGTTTAATAGTTTAAGGGTCAAGCTCTGTTCTTGTACCATCCATTCCTACTTCTCTTGGTGCTCTACGCCATCTTGTGGATGGCTGATCTCGTTATTGCCCCTCTGTTTAATGCTGACTGAGAGCGTCCTATGAGCACCACCCTTTTTAATACCCAGCAGGCGGCCTTGAGTCGGATGCTGCGGGCGATCGCCCAAACCACAGACTTTGAGCAGTTAGTGGGTCAACTCACGCAGATTATGCTGGCTGCCTCCGGAGCCCAGCGGTGTCTGCTGGTGTTACCAGAAGCCCAACAATGGTTTGTTTGGGCGATGGCCCAAACCTGCCCCAACTGCCTGGCAGCCGGCTGCCTGCCAGAGACCTCCCCCCACCTCAAGCTCTGTAGCCAACGCCTGGAACAATGCCCCCATGTGCCCGTACGCTTGATGCTGCTGGCCCAGCGGCAGCAGCGGGCCTTAGGGCTCACAGACATTGCCCCAGCACCGGATCTGGAAGACCCCTACTTGCGCCAACACCAGCCCCAGAGCCTGCTCTGTCAACCGGTAATTGTCCAGGGACAGACGATCGCCCTCTGGTATTGGGAACACCCCAGTCAAGCCGGACTCTTTAGCGCCGAGACGGTGAGCGAGCTGGAGATCCTCGCCACCCAGGCCGCGATCGCCATTGATCATGCCCGTCTTCGACAGTCGCCGCCCCCAGCGGAACCGGCCCAGAAGAGAACCGCCGCCGCTGTCCCACCCGCCGAGCAACTCCAGATGGCCAAGCAACACCTCCAGCAACTCGCCGAGAACTTTCCGGGGGTGCTCTACCAGTTTCAACTCGACTTGGATGGCAGCCAAACGTTTTTGTTCGCCTCGTCAGGGAGCCGTGATCTTTATGAGCTTGAACCCCACCAGATGAGCCATATGTTTGAGCTGGTGCATCCAGACTATCGGTTATCGTTGCAGCGGGCGATCGCCACCTCGGCCCATACCCTCAGCCGCTTTTGTCATGAGCACCCGATCACTACCCCCTCCGGTGCACGCAAATGGGTCAAGGTGGTCGCCAATCCCACCCGCCAAGCCCAGGGCGTCATTCTCTGGGATGGCCTGGTCTTGGATATTACCCAGAGCAAGCGTACGGAGTTGCAACTGCGCCTGAGTGAACAGCGGTTTCGGAATATTTTCCATAATCTGCCAATGGTAGCCATGCAAATTTATGATCGCGATCGCCGCGTCGTCGATTGGAACGATGCCAGCACCAGCGTCTATGGCTATTGCCGTGAGGAGGCGATCGGGCGACAACTCGAGGATCTGATCATTCCCTCGGAAATGCGCCAAGGGGTGATTGATGCAGTTGAGGCTTGGGTGCAGGGCGGACCGGCGATCCCACCAGAAGAGCTGAGCCTACTCCACAAAGACGGTTTTCGCGTCTCGGTCTATTCCACCCATTTTCTACTCCCCAACGCCCAGGGTGAGCCAGAGATGTATTGTCTTGATATTGATCTGCGCGAGCGTCAGCGGGCAGAAGCGGAACTCAAGCGCTCCAAAAACCTACTTGAATCGGTGATCAATACCCTGCCGGGCGGGGTCTTTTTTAAAGACCGCAACCTCAATTATCTCGGCTGCAATCAGTTCTTTGCCCAGGCAGCGGGCGAATCCTCCCCTGCTGAGCTTGTGGGCAAAAGTGACTACGATCTACCCTGGACCCAGCAAGAAGCGGATTTTTTTCGGGATTTCGATCGCCGGGTGATCACATCAGGCCAAGCCGAACTCGGGGTTGTGGAACCCGCACACCATGCCCATGGCAAGCTGGTCTGGTCCGAAACCAGTAAAGCCCCCCTTCGAGATGAAATGGGCCAGGTCATTGGCCTGGTGGGGATTTTTCAAGATGTGACCCAACGGGAAGAAGCGGCGATCACCCTGCGCCAAAAAACCCAGGAATTGGAGCAGGCCCTTCAAGCCCTGCAGGAAACCAAAGATCTCCTGCAGATGGTGATCAATACCCTCCCCGGGGCTGTCTTTTGGAAAGATTGCAACTTGGTCTATCAAGGCGCGAATGAATATTTCGCGCAGATTTCAGGGTTAGTGTCTGCTGCCGATGTGGTGGGCAAAACCGATGCTGATCTCTCCTGGACTCATACCTCCAGGGTCTTTTCCCCCAAGCATGATCGCCAGCTCATTGACTCGGGCAATGCCCAAATTGGCATCATTGAATCCCAACCCCAAGCGCCAGGGGAACCACCGGTCTGGCTCGAGACCAGCAAGGCCCCGCTGCTCAATGAAGCTGGAGATGTCATGGGCATTGTCGGCATCTTTCAAGATGTGAGCCGACGGGAAGAAGCCACGACCGCCCTCCGCCAAAAAACCCAGGAACTAGAACAGGCGCTCACTGAACTGCAGCAGACCCAACTGCAACTGGTGCAAACCGAGAAAATGTCTAGCTTGGGGCAATTGGTTGCTGGGGTAGCCCATGAGATTAATAACCCGGTTACCTTTATCCACGGAAATATTGACTATGCTGTCGCCTATATGAATGACCTGCTCGGTCTCATTGAACGCTATCGTCAATGCTTTCCTGACCCGCCAACCCTCATTCAAGACCACATCAAAGACATTGACTTGGAATTTGTGCAGCAAGACTTCCAAGAGCTGATGAAATCGATGCAGGTGGGCACAGACCGGATTAAAGACATTGTCAATTCGCTGCGGAATTTCTCACGGCTGGATCAGTCGGCAGTCAAGGCCGTGAATCTTCATGACGGCATTGATAGCACCTTGACGATTCTGCAAACCCGCCTGCGAGCCCAAGATTGGCGACCCGAAATTGTCGTCTCTAAAGACTATGGCGAACTGCCGCGCATTGAATGCTACGCGGGTCAGCTTAACCAGGTGTTTATGAACATTATCAGCAACAGTATTGATGCCTTGGAGGAGCGCGATCGCCACCGCTCCCCTGAGCAGATGCGAGCCCAGCCCAGTCAAATCCAGATCACCACCCGCGCCCTAGCGCAGGCCGTGGAAATCCAAATTCAAGACAATGGCCCAGGGATGACCGCCAATACCCACGATCGCCTCTTTGACCCCTTCTTCACCACCAAGACCGTGGGCCAAGGCACCGGACTCGGTCTCTCGATTAGCTATCAGATCATCACTGAAACCCATAGCGGCAGTCTGCATTGCTGCTCCAAGCTCGGTGCTGGGGCAACCTTCACCATGACCCTCCCCTTGCAGTTGGTTGCACAGCCCGCTCAGGAAATAACCACAGACCTATAGTAGGGTGACATCGCTAAAACGGATGCTTAGAGTATCAGTTGGGTTGAGCCCAGCGACACCCAATACCGCTAATGTTTTGAAGGATTTCCCCCTAGTAATCTAATGCATCAACTCATACCAATCAGCCATGACGGGCCGTCACCTCCAACCATGAAAACCCCCTTACCAAGGAGGTCGGCGCAGCCGGGGGGATCTCGCTAGCTTCGCTGACTCGGCGCAAGGGTATGAATCCTGTCTATTTTCAGAGCAAGTCCTGATCATATAAAGCCAGAAAGAAAGTGAAGACTGATCAGGCGTGTCACGTCGAAGGGGTCATTTTTCTAAACGGTTCTAATCCCAAAACTCTGACGATAAATCATCTAGCTCAAACCCAGAGATAGCAACAGTTTTGTAAGTGCAAACTGTAAACTGAGAATGACGAATTGGGAGACCCCCCGATCTGGCTGCTATCGCCAAGCGCCTAGACAGCATACATAATAATAAGTACAGCCTGACTTGTCACTCTCCGACCGTACGGTGTTAAACACCTCCCCTGCCAACCAACCCGATGGGTGCTTCTGCTTCTCCAGACAATGGCTTAGGCTCTGCTGACTGAACTTTCTGGACTTTCCCATGGGTAAACCCGCTAAGCTTCCCCCTGAACAACATTCCTGCCGACCCCAAAAGGGTGTCACACCCACTGCTGTCCAACGCTGGCAGCGCCTTACCGCTAATTTGCCTGGCGTCTTGTTTCAGTTGCGTCTTGAGACGACGGGTCAATATCAAGTTCTCTATGCCTCTGAAGGAACACGTGAACTCTGCGAGCTCGAGCCCGATGCTCTGCTGCACATCTTTGAGCTGATACCGGCTAAGGATACGCTGGCCCTTGAGCAAGCGATTCAGACGTCCGCGCGATCGCTGACGCGCCTGGAGCATGAATATCGGATTATCACCCCATCGAGACGGCTCAAGTGGCTCAAAATTGTTGCCAGTCCAACCTTGCAAACCGATGGTGCCATCGAATGGGATGGCACGATCCTGGAAATCACCCAACGCAAACAAGCCGAAGAGCAACTCCGCTTGAGTGAGCAACGCCTGCGACAAATTTTCCAAAGCCTGCCCGTTTTGGGGGTGCAAGTCTATGACCGCGATCGCCGCGTCATCGATTGGAACAACGCCAGCAGCAAGCTTTATGGTTATAGCCGTGAAGAGGCCATCGGGCAACAACTCGAAGACTTGATTATTCCGCCGGAAATCCGCGCCGAGGTGATTGAAAGCATCGATGCCTGGGTGCAGGGGGGGCCGCCTCTTCCTGCGGCAGAACTCAGCCTGCTGTGCAAAGATGGCTCAAGGGTTCCGGTCTATTGCAGCCACTTTGTCTTGCCCAATGCTCAGGGGGAGCCGGAAATGTATTGCTTAGACGTTGATCTGCGCGATCGCCAACGGGCCGAAACAGAACTCAAACGCTCCAAAAATCTGCTCGAATCGGTGATCAACACCTTGCCCGGCGGGGTCTTTTTTAAAGACCGTGACCTCAACTATCTCGGCTGCAATCAGTTTTTTGCCCAGGTGGCTGGCAAAAACTCCCCAGCAGAACTTATTGGCAAGAGCGACTATGAGCTGCCCTGGAAACGTGCAGAATCAGACGGGTTTCGGGAATGCGATCGCCGCGTGATTGAATCGGGTCAAGCTGAACTGGGCATTGTTGAAACGTTGCAACATGGCGATGGCAAACAGGCCTGGTCAGAGACTAGCAAAGCTCCCCTCCGAGATGAACAGGGGAACGTCATTGGCATGGTGGGGATTTTTCAGGATGTGACCCAACGAGAGGAAGCGGCGATCGAACGTCAGAAAACGCAAGAGCTCTTGCAGTTGGTGATCGACACATTGCCCGGTGGTGTGTTTTATAAAGACCGTGACCTCAATTATCTCGGCTGTAATCAGTTTTTTGCCCAGATTGCTGGCAAGGCATCTCCCG
This sequence comes from Cyanobacteria bacterium P01_G01_bin.54, assembly GCA_039180005.1. Classification (GTDB taxonomy): domain Bacteria; phylum Cyanobacteriota; class Cyanobacteriia; order Cyanobacteriales; family Spirulinaceae; genus SIO3F2. The sequence goes on from JBCDEB010000008.1 coordinate 75,629, forward strand.
CAGAGCTGATGGGGAAGAGTGATTACGAGCTACCTTGGAAGCGAGCAGAATCGGACTGGTTTCGGGAGTGCGATCGCCGGGTGATGGAATCGGGACAGGCCGAACTGGGGATCATTGAACCCCAGCAGCAAGCGGATGGGACTCAGACTTGGGTCGAAACAAACAAAGCGCCCCTGCGAGATCAAGCGGGGAACGTCATCGGCATTCTCGGCACTTTTCAGGATGTGACCCAACGGGAAGAAGCAGCGATCGCTCTGCGCCAGAAAACCGCCGAAGTTGAAGCCACTCTCAATAAACTTCACGAGACACAAGAGCTCCTGAAGTTGGTCATCAACACTTTGCCAGGTGCGATCTTTTGGAAAAATCGAGATCTAGTCTATCAAGGCTCTAATGAATACTTTGCCCAGGTGGCAGGTGTGGATACATCCGAAAATCTGGTCGGCATTACTGATTATGAAATGGCTTGGAAAACGGAAGAGGCAGACTTTTTTCGGGAATGCGATCGCCGGGTCATCGAATCCAATACCCCAGAATTGGGTATTATTGAACCCCAACTCCAAGCTAATGGTAAACAAGCCTGGCTCGAAACCAACAAAGTACCACTTCAGGATACATTGGGTAACGTGATCGGTATTGTCGGCATGTTTCAGGATGTGACCCAACGAGAAGAAGCCGCAATTTTCCTGCGCCAAAAAACCCAAGAACTGCAGCAAACTCAAGAACTTTTACAACTGGTCATCAATACGTTGCCCGGTGCAGTGTGGTGGAAAGATCAGGATTCCAAATTCCAAGGATGCAACAATTATTTAGCCCAGATTGCGGGTTTTAATTCTCCTGAAGAAATGATTGGCAAAAGTGATTATGATATGCCCTGGACAACAAACGAAGCTGACTTTTTTGTTGAATGCGATCGCCGAATCATACAATCCGGTGTTGCTGAGTTGGGCATCATTGAACCCCAACGTCAAATCGACGGCAAGCAAGCCTGGCTCGAAACGAGTAAACTCCCCTTGCGGAATACAGCAGGTGAAGTGATTGGCACCGTCGGGGTGTTCCAAGATGTGACCGAACGGGAGGAAGCGGCGATCGCCCTGCGTCGCAAAACCAACGAGTTAGAACAAACCCTAGCCGAACTCCAACGGACGCAACTCCAACTCGTACAAACCGAGAAACTCTCTAGCTTAGGTCAGATGGTGGCAGGTGTGGCCCATGAAATCAATAACCCCGTTGGTTTTATTCATGGCAATATTGCTCACGCTGTCAACTATGTTGACGATCTGCTCGGACTCATTGAACTCTTCCGTCAGGAGATGACTGACCCACCGCTGATCATTCAAGACCGGATTGAAGAAATTGATCTTGATTTTCTACAACAAGACTTCCGAGAGCTGATTCAATCCATGCGGGTGGGCACAGACCGGATTCGAGAAATTGTTAAATCGTTGCGCAACTTCTCCCGTTTGGATGAAGCGGCGGTCAAAGCCGTAGACCTCCATGAGGGCATTGATAGTACTCTGACGATTTTGCAAACCCGCCTGCGGGCCCAAGACTGGCGACCCGAGATTCAAGTGCGAAAAGACTATGGTGAACTGCCACGGATTGAATGCTACGCCGGTCAGCTTAACCAGGTTTTCATGAATATCATCAGCAACGGCATTGATGCTTTGGAAGAGCACGATCGCACCCGTTCCCTGGAGCAAATGCGGGCGATGCCCAGCCAAATCCAGGTTACCACCCGTGCCCTCGGGCAGGCCGTGGAAGTCCAAATTCAAGACAATGGCCCAGGCATGGCAGCTGAGACCTGCGAGCGCCTCTTTGATCCCTTCTTCACCACCAAACCCGTCGGTAAAGGCACCGGACTCGGACTCTCGATTAGCTATCAGATCGTCACTGAAACCCATGGCGGCAATCTGAGTTGTGTCTCTGAATCAGGGGCGGGGGCAACGTTTATCATTACGCTCCCCTTGCAGGCTGCTGCTGCGGCAACTATTCAGCCTTCATAGCGTGAGCATCTCGCTCGCCACAGATGAGAATTTTCTTTACAGTAACGGTTAAAGCCTCCAGCGAATCTTGCTAGGGCAGCTTGCGATCGTCCCATCAGACTTCCGGGACAGGACTGATACCAAATCCGGATTGTATGCAGCTAAAAAACCTGAATTTCGGTTAAGCAAAGAGCACGAAAACTCATAAAACTCAATGGAATCAACAATACTGGCTCCGATATTGCCGGAGTCTGAGGGGGCAATCTCCCCCTCAGCGGGAGGTGTCGGGGGGCTAGACCCCTGATACCAAATCCGGAAAGTAGAGGGCGAAATTGAGGGCTGACCGAAGTCGAAGCCCGGCCGCTCTGCCTTCGACTCCGCTCAGGCTTCGCTATCTTAGTCTATACAAACCGGATTTACTTTGAACATAGACAATATTCATACTCTTGCACCAAGTAACTGAAGCTAGCGAGATCCCCCCGGCTACGCCGACCCCCTTGGTAAGGGGGTTTTCCTCGTTGGGGGTGAT
>JBCDEB010000009.1:0-77229 GCA_039180005.1 Cyanobacteria bacterium P01_G01_bin.54
AAACGCGCTGGGTGAATAGGTTTCGAGCTTAAGTTCACACCAGTGGGGGAAACCCCGCCCCTACACAAGAACTATCGGGTCTTCTTTTTTCTCTCCAGAACATAAAACAGCCCTACCCTCAGCGGGAGGTGTCGGGGGGCTGGACCCCTGACAACCGGGTTTGACATTGAGATTTTAGTGTTTTGAGGCATACGATAGCTTCGCTTAACCGAAACTCACGTTTTTTAGCGATGTCACGGCAGTAAGGTACGCAAAATCAGCTAGCTCAAAGCAAAGAGGAAGGTTATCTATCTAGACCCTGAATTGTCGGTTGCAGGGTGTATCGGACTGACTTCAGGGCGGGGAAACCCAGTGCCTACCCCTGAATCCTGAACTCACAGAAGTGTTGCGAAAACCTCAGGGGCGATCGCCCCCAACTGACGGAAGGCGGGCTTGGCGAAATAAAAGCCTTGGAAAAGATCAATGCCAAAGTCAGCGAGGGTTTGCCATTCGGCGTGGGTTTCCACCCCTTCAGCGATGGGCATAATCGCCAGATCTTGGCAGACTTGGGCGATCGCCCGCACGATCGACTGGCGTTTGGGGTCCTGGTCGATGTCACGGATCAGCGCCATATCCAGCTTGAGCAGATCGGTTTCGAGATCTGCCAGGAGATTTAAGCCCGAGTAGCCCGCGCCAAAATCATCGATCGCCGTCAAAAAGCCCTGACGCTTGTACTCCTGGATGATGTTTTTGAGGTGAGTATGATCCCGCACCTCCTCCCCTTCGGTAATCTCAAAGATCAACCGTTCTAGGGGGAAGCCAAAGGCTTGACTGGCCTCGATCGTGGCGCGAATACAGGTCTCGGGGCGATAGACCGCATTGGGCAAAAAATTAATACTCAGATAGGTCGGCATCTGGAGCTTGGCGGCCCATTCAATGGCGCGGACACGACAGGCTTGGTCAAAGCGGTAGCGATTGTGCTGATTCACCCGGCTTAAGATCTGCCCAGCGGGTTCATTGCTCAGTCCGCGAACCAGCGCCTCATAGGCAAAGATTACCTGTTGGCTGGTATCGACAATGGGTTGGAAGGCCATCGAAAAGTCAAAGTCCAAGCCTGCCCCTTGAGCACAGGCATGACAGGTCAGCGGCTGATAGTCCAAGGGTGTTGTTATCAAAATCGTCTCTCCCAAATGGATAGTCTCAACACAAGCGCCTGGGGAAGCGGACGACGCGGACGACATCGACCCAGGGGATTTTTCAGCTCTCTTATCCTTCCATAGTGCGATCGCTCTCCCTCTCCATCCGGTAAATTCCTAAAAGGCTTAATAAACAATGAGGGCATGATGCGAAAAGCATCATGCCCTAAAGACCGCAACCTGTAGTCGCTATGGAGAACAGAGCCATGATCCAAGGCGGGCGAGAGGCTCGCGTTACGGATACAGCAGCCGAATAACCCTGAACTCTGAACTCTGAACCCTGAACCCTTTAGTACTTATACGCATCCGGCTTGAAGGGGCCATTCAGCGGTACATTGATGTACTTGGCCTGGGTCTCGGTGAGCTGGGTCAGCACCCCGCCAAAGCCTTCGACCATATAGCGAGCCACTTCTTCGTCGAGGTGCTTGGGTAGCACTTCCACCGTCAGCGCCTTGGCTTTGGCCGCCGCATCAAGGTCGGCGAACTTGCGCTCAAACAAGAACATCTGCGCCAGCACCTGGTTGGCAAAGGAACCATCCATCACTCGGGAGGGATGACCCGTGGCATTGCCCAGGTTCACCAAGCGACCTTCCGAGAGCAGAATCAAGAAGTCGGTGGAGTCATCACTGCGATAGACTTGATGTACTTGGGGCTTGACTTCCTGCCAGCGCCAGGTTTCGCGCATATAGGCAGTGTCGATTTCGTTGTCGAAATGGCCGATGTTGCAGACCACCGCACCGGGCTTGAGGGCCTTGAGCATCGGTGCATTGCAGACATTCACATTCCCGGTGGCCGTCACCACTAAGTCCGTCTTGGCCAGTAACTCTTGGTTGATGCAGGCATCCGTGCCATCATTCTGGCCCTGCACATAGGGCGAGACCAGTTCGTAGCCATCCATGCAGGCTTGCATGGCGCAGATCGGGTCCACTTCAGCAATCTTGACGATCATGCCCTCCTGGCGCAGGGAGGCAGCGGAGCCCTTGCCCACATCGCCGTAGCCGATCACCAGGGCCTTTTTACCAGCCATCAGGTGGTCCACGCCACGCTTGATCGCGTCGTTGAGGCTGTGGCGACAGCCATACTTGTTGTCGTTTTTAGACTTGGTGATTGAGTCGTTGACGTTGATCGCGGGAACTTTCAGCTCACCGGTTTCGAGCATCTCCAGGAGGCGATGCACGCCAGTGGTGGTCTCTTCAGTGATGCCGTGGATGCGATCGAGCATTTGAGGATATTGCTCATGGATATGACCCGTGAGGTCGCCGCCATCATCAAGGATCATGTTGGCATCCCAGAGCTCGCCCTGGCCGTCGCGGCAGGTCTGCTCAATACACCAGATGTACTCCTCTTCAGTTTCCCCTTTCCAGGCAAAGACAGGTATACCGGCCGCCGCGATCGCCGCTGCGGCATGGTCTTGGGTGGAAAAAATATTACAGGAGGACCAGCGCACCTCGGCACCCAACGCCCGGAGCGTTTCGATCAGCACAGCGGTCTGAATCGTCATATGGATACAACCGATGATCTTCGCGCCCTGGAGGGGCTTACTCTCGCGGTATTGATTGCGAATGGCCATCAGAGCCGGCATTTCGCTCTCGGCGATCGCCATTTCTTTGCGACCCCAATCTGCAAGGCTGATATCAGCAACCTTGTAGTCTTGGCTGGAGGCGGCTTCGGTGGGGGGTTTGAGAATCGTTGCGGTCATAGATTTGTTACAAATTGTTATCGATACAGATCTAGCCAATCTTAACAACTTATAGCGAGCGGCAGTGGGCAGGACGTCGCTGGCTGCTGGAAATCCCGCCGCCGCGCCGCAGCATAGCGCCAAAAGGGCTTTAGGATGTAGGTTGGGTTGAGCCTAGCAAAACTCAACACAGATAGTGTTTTCGAGGTTTTGTCTCTGGGTCATCTCCTGCACCGATCAAAACGTGTCACGACCTCAGGGACTCTCATCCGTTAGATTGCAAAAATCAAGTTGGCAAACCATTGCCTGCCCAGAGATGGAGTCAAATGTCATGGTTACGGTTATCTATAGCGATCGCTTCCTAGACCATCAAACTGGGTCTTGGCACCCCGAGTCGCCCGCCCGGCTGACGGCGATCGTTGCTGCCCTTCAGGCGGTCCCCTGGGCGAACCAACTGCAATGGCAAACGCCCACGCCCTTGGCTGAGCGTGACCCCCTACCTTGGATGAAGCAATGCCACACGACAGACTACATCAATCGCATTGAGCAGCTCGCTCGTAAACCCGGTTTGGTCATGCTGGGCCCGGATACGGCAGTGAGCCATTACGATGTGCCATTGCTGGCCGTCAATGCTTGGTTAGATGGCGTGGATCGGGTCTTGGATCGCTCGACCCAGCCCTATGCTTTTGTGGCGGCACGGCCGCCGGGGCATCATGCTGAGCGCGATCGCGGCATGGGCTTTTGTTTATTTAGCAATGCGGCGATCGCCGCTTATTACGCCTTGAGTTTGCCCCCGATCCAGCGGGTGGGCATCCTGGACTGGGATGTGCACCATGGCAATGGCACTCAGCATCTGACGGAGACCAATGGGGCGATCGCCTATTGTTCGTTGCATCAGTCGCCCTGCTACCCTGACACGGGTCGGGCCCATGAGCGCGGCGACTTTAACAATGTCTGCAACATTCCCTTGCCCCCCGGCTCTGGGTTTGCCGACTACAAAGCACCGTTTACACAGCAGGTGCTCCCCTTTTTCCAGAATTTCCAACCCGACTTACTGATTGTCAGTGCGGGCTATGATGCCAACCATGCTGATCAGTTGGCGGCGATGCACCTCCAACCCGTAGATTACGGCCGCTTTACCGAGCTGGTTTTGGCGCTCAATGTGCCAACCTTGTTTGGCTTAGAAGGGGGCTATGATCTAGAAGCGTTGGGGCAATCGGTGGTGGCCACGCTGGGCGCTTGTTTGGGAGAATTTAATCCGGATGCCCATGCTTGATAACCTGAGTTCTGGATGAATGAACGAACAAAAGCCTACAGTATTCAAAGAAATTGACAATATGCACTCGACCTCTAGACCCTGAATCCCCCCTTCCCCCCTTAGTAAGGGGGGTGACGCCGCAAGTGGCTGGGATCGTTGGTTTGAGCAGGGCTTAACAAGAGAACCCCCTTACCAAGGGGGTCGGCGCAGCCGGGGGGATCTCGCTCGCTCCGCCACAAATGTCTCAGTCCCGTTTATCTTCAGATCACCTTGACTTCTCCTACCCTTCTCCTCATTGACGGTCATTCCCTGGCCTTCCGCGCCTACTACGCCTTTGCGAAAGGGCGCGATGGCGGTCTGCGTACTTCGACCGGAATCCCGACCAACATTTGCTTTGGTTTTCTCAAGTCGTTGGTGCAAGTCACTGATGCCCTGCAACCCAAGGCGATCGCCGTCACCTTTGATCTGGGCGGGCCCACCTTTCGCCATCAAGCCGATGCCACCTACAAAGCGGGGCGAGAAGAGCCCCCCGAAGATTTTGCCCCGGATCTCGAGAACTTGCAAAAGCTACTCAAGGCGCTGAACCTACCGATCGCCATCGCCCCCGGTTATGAAGCTGACGATGTGCTGGGCACCTTGGCCCAACAGGGGACCGCCGCAGGCTATGCAGTGAAGATCTTGAGCGGCGATCGCGACCTGTTTCAACTGGTAGACGATGCGCGGGAAATTACCGTCCTCTATCTGGATCATCGGGCGCTCAAGAGCAAGAGCGGAGCAACAGAATTCCATGAAGCCGATGTGATCGAGAAGCTGGGCGTCCGGGCCGATCAGGTGGTGGACTTTAAGGCCCTCTGTGGTGACAAGTCCGATAATATTCCGGGGGTGAGGGGCATTGGCGAAAAGACCGCGATTAAGCTCCTCGGAGAGTACCAGACCCTGGCTGCGGTGTATGAACACCTCGACCAGATCAAGGGTGCCAACCAGAAGAAACTCCAGGCCGGTCAAGACGCCGCTAAGCATTCACAATTCTTGGCCCAGATCAAGCTGGATGTGGAACTGGATGTGGCGATTGAGCAGTTTGAGCTGACGGGCTTTGAGGAGGAGGCGGTGCGATCGCTCCTCGAAACCCTAGAGCTAAAGAATTTTATCAAGCAAATCGATCGGCTCCAGGCCCATTTCAGCGGCCAAGCCGTGCCCCGCAAAGTCATTGAGACCCAACCCACTGGGCAAGCCGCTGCCGAAACGGAAGTCGAGATTGACTTACCCGAAACCGAAGAGGTCTGGTTCTTTAGCTATGAAGATACGGTGGCCGCTCAGACCCAGGTTCAAGCACAGGTCAAAATCTCCCCCCAAATTATCGACACCGCCGCAAAACTCCAGACCCTCATCGCCGAACTCAAAACCCATACCGACCCCACTCAGCCCGTCGCCTGGGACACTGAAACTAGCGGTCTCGACCCCTACAAAGCCACGTTGGTCGGTTTGGGCTGTTGTTGGGACCAGGCGGCGGAGGCGATCGCCTACATTCCCTTAGCCCATCGTGATGGTCAGCAACTGACCGCTAGCGACGTTCTCGCGGCATTAAAAGACATTTTCGCCAATCCCAAGCTGCCCAAAGTCTTTCAAAACACCAAGTTCGATCGCCTGATTTTGCAACGGCAGGGGATTGAGCTGGCCGGTGTTCGTTTTGATCCGATGCTGGCCAGCTATGTGCTTGAGCCCACGGGTAGTCATAACCTCACCGATCTCTCCCTGCGCTACCTCAACGGCATTGAATCCCTCAGTTACAGTGATCTCAACATTCCCAAGGGCCAGACGATCGCTGACTTGCCGATTGCCCAGGTGGCGAACTATTGCGGCCTCGATGCCTACGCCACCTTTATGCTGGTGGCACCGTTGCAAGCCCAATTGGCCGCCCAGCCTCCCCTCCAAACCCTCTTTGAAACGGTCGAAATTCCCCTAGAGCCGGTTCTGGCGGCGATGGAATGGGCCGGAATTTGCATCAATGTGCCCTACCTCCAACAGCTCTCCACACAACTTGAGGGCCAGCTTCACGACATTGAGCAGCAAGCCTATGCCGATGCGGGGCAGGACTTTAACCTCGGCTCGCCCAAGCAACTGAGCGAATTGCTCTTTGAAACCTTGGGCCTGAGCCGCAAGAAAAGCCGCAAAACCAAGACAGGTTATTCCACTGACCATGCCACGCTCGAAAAGCTCCAGGGCGATCACCCAATTATTGACGCCATCTTGGCGCACCGCACCTTGGCCAAGCTCAAGTCCACCTATGTGGATGCGCTACCCAGCCTGGTGAACCCCATCACCCAACGCATTCATACGGACTTTAACCAGGCGGTAACGGCGACCGGACGGCTCTCCTCCTCTAACCCGAACCTACAAAACATTCCCGTGCGCAGCGAGTTCTCCCGCCAGATTCGTCAGGCCTTTGTGCCCCGTGAGGGCTGGGTGCTGATCGCGGCTGACTATTCCCAGATTGAGCTGCGGATTCTCGCCCACCTGAGCCAGGAGCCGGTGCTGGTCGAAGCCTACCAACAGGGGGAGGATGTGCATACGGTGACAGCGCGGCTGGTGTTTGAAAAAGACGAGGTGACGGCAGATGAGCGGCGGCTGGGCAAGACGATCAACTTTGGGGTGATCTATGGCATGGGGGCGCACCGCTTTGCCCGGGAGGCTGGTGTTTCTCAGAAAGAGGGCAAGGCCTTTATTGAGCGCTACCGGGAGCGCTATGCCAATGTCTTTGACTATCTGGAGTTGCAAAAACAGACGGCGATCGCCCAAGGCTATGTCGAAACCCTTTTGCAGCGGCGGCGCTACTTTAACTTTGTGGGGGAGAGTCTGCGATCGCTGCGGGGGAAAGATCCCACTGACATTGAGCTGCGATCGCTCAAGCGCCTCTCCCAAGGCGATTCTCAACTCTTGCGGGCAGCGGCCAACGCCCCCATCCAGGGCTCAAGCGCCGACATTATCAAGGTTGCCATGGTCAAGCTGGGTTCGATCCTCGCCAACTATCAAGCCCAACTTCTGCTCCAAGTCCACGATGAACTTATCTTTGAAGCCCCTCCCGCTGAAGTCGAGCCGCTCTCTCAAGCAATCCGCACCACCATGGAGCAGGCGGTGCAGCTTTCCGTACCCCTCACCGTAGAGTTGCATACGGGGGCCAACTGGATGGCGGCGAAGTAGCCAGGCACCGATTCCTTAAGGAAGAATTCGGCTCTCCGACCCCAGTACCGCCGCGATCGCCCAAGGATTCGTTGTACACTGAGAAACGATTTGTACGCTGTTTGTCAAGACTGAAAGTACACAGTTCATCCCCGACCGGAAATAACCCAGCAGATCGTCAGGCTCACCCCCGAAGCCAACAATGGTTTTTATCACTGCGAACTGCAAACCCTAAGCTGCGAACTGACATCAAACTGCCGAACAGTTGACTGGAACCCAACCGATCGCAGTCCTGCTCAAACCTCAGCACATTGCATCCACTTCATCATCGTCTCGACGCCCAAGCCGCTTATGACCCTGACGCTGACCACGCCCGACCTGAATCTGGAAACCATCAACACACAGTTCCAGAATACTCAAGCCAGTGACATTGTCGTCTGGGGGAATCAAACCTTCGGTAATCGCATGGTGATGAGCACCAGCTTCGGGATTCAGGCGGCGGTGATGCTCCATCTGGTCACGTCGGTGGTTCCGAATATTCCGGTCATTTGGATTGATACAGGGTATCTCCCGGTGGAGACCTATCAGTTCGCGGAAGCGCTCAGCCAACGGCTGAACCTCAACCTGAAGGTTTATCAATCGCCCCTTTCTCCTGCCCGGATGGAAGCCCTCCACGGCAAGCTCTGGGAGCAAAAAGATGTGACGGCGCTCAACCGCTACGACCAAATCCGGAAGGTGGAGCCCATGCAGCGTGCCCTCAAAGACTTGGGGGCCAAAGCTTGGTTGGCAGGCTTACGGAGTAATCAAACCAGCCATCGCCAAACCCTGCAATTTGTGAATTTACAGGGCGAGATTTATAAAATTTTGCCCATTCTCAATTGGCATGCGAAAACCATTTACGAATACCTTACCCGCCATGATCTGCCCTATCATCCCTATTTTGATTTGGGCTACACCTCCGTCGGTGATTGGCATTCGAGCCGGCCGATGACTGCGAGTGATGAACATGAGCGAGATACTCGCTTTCATGGTCTTAAGCAAGAATGCGGCCTGCATCTGCCTCAAACCCTGGGTGAACAAGAGAGTTTGAACTCTAGTAGCTTGTGATTTATACCTAAGTCGATCGCCACGGCTCAAGACCACAATATTGCTGCAAATACCAACCCAAAAGCCGCTGCATAAGGGCGATTAGTGCCAGCCGGGTCTGAGCTAAAGGTGCTGGCGTTGTACCCCAGATTTGGCTCTGGGCGTACCAACCCTGCCAAGCGTCCGTCAATTGGCGCATCGGCTTTAAACCCTCATGACCCAGCGCTAACCGATCGCCACAGGTCAGCCAAACCGAGAAAAAAGCGCGATCGCCCACCGAATTCAAGCTCAACCAGTCCGGTCTTTGGGGAATGGCTAACCCCTGTCGTTGAGCCAATGCCAGCAGGCTGCAACAGCGCCCGTGAGCATATTGCAGTTGTAGGTGTTCCGGTGAGAGTTGGCTAAGGGGCAGATCGATCAGCTCACTCGGAGCGCCAAGCTCCCTGCTTACCACCCACAAAGACTGAAGGTAGCTGGCGATCGCCCCTGGCCGCCATTGAAACGCCAAACGACAATGCGCTTCATCCACCTGGTGCTGCCAGTCTGGATGGCTGGGGAGTTGTTCAAGTAACTGGGCCACAAGCGCGTTGCGATCGCATGTCTGAATCTGTTGCAATATCTGCTGCAACAGGGGTGAACGATAGACGATCGGCCAGACTTGCTTTACCCGGTAGAGCACCAAGGGAGAATCGGGGGTGATCATCTCAGACCAAGGTGCGAACTGACCCAAAGGTAACGTGAGGGTTTGCAATTGGGTCTGGAGCGAAAGCTGGTTTAGCAGGAGCGGCGGTTCCATCATGTCTCTAGCTGGAGCGGCTAGTAATCCCGAGGGGTCAATTCTCGCCAACCAACACAAGATCTATAGAAATAGCCTTCAAAACCATTCGGAATCTCCTACAGCTTGAACCACCAAGGATACATCCCTGAACTTCAAATCTTGACCCTGATTGTCACCAAAATTGCCAGATTTAGCCCCCTCAGAAGCCACAGCCTTACAACACATCTGCGGGACAAAAAAGCTTGAAACCCTTGCTCTACAAGTCATCGCAAGTCTTTTTGCAAACCCTGCTCAGCCGGGATCAGCAGGAAAACTGCTATGTAACGTGCCCAGAAGGGGTATCATGTGAATGAAATCTTAAGGCTCTTCCGGATCTAGGGCAACCAAAGGATGGTTTCGCAAGATTTGGCTCACCTGATGGCTCAGGTGATCAACCCACCTTACGACATGAGATTTAAGAGATTTTAGCGATTGAAATTCATGAAAGTTGTATCGCTTGATACGGTTTACCACTGATATGGGTTATGTTCCAAGCCCTGAAAAGCCAAGATTTCAACGCTCGATATTCTGACATTCCTTATCGAAGTAGTTGTTTTTTGTAGCATTATACTCTTTGTAAGAAGGCAGTTATGCAATTCACTAAAAATATGAAAATGCCTGAGTCGATTCCCGATACAGGTATTCGTCAAGCGGTTAAGTTGATGGAAACAGGGGGATTATATCGGTATAACTTCGATGGCGAATTTGACGGGCGTAAAGATACATCCATCCTAGACAATGAATTGGCGAGTGAAGTGGCGAGACTTGAGCATGAGTTTTGCCAATACATTGGCTATAAGTACGCAGTGGCTGTTAATTCATGTGGGAGTGCGCTATTTCTGAGTCTCAAGGCAGCGGGGGTCCAGTTTCAGGACAAGGTCTTTACAAATGCCTTTACGTTTACGGCGGTGCCAAGTAGCATCGTGCATGCGGGCGGAATTCCTATTTATGTGGAATGTAACAGTGATTACGTTCTAGATATTGAGGATTTAAAAGAAAAAGTACGGCTCAATCCAGACGTAAAGTTTCTGGTGCTATCCCACATGCGTGGGCATATCGCTGATTTGCGGGCGATCAAGGAGATCTGTGAAACCGCCAATATTTACCTCATCGAAGATTGTGCCCATAGTCTAGGGGCACAATGGTGTGACTCCGAGGAGCAAGAGCCTATTCTCGTCGGACATCATGGCAAGATCGCCTGCTTCAGTTCCCAAAGCTATAAAATTTTGAACTCTGGTGAGGGGGGTCTCGTTGCCACAGACGATGATCAGGTTGCAGCCTACTGCATTCTAGGCGCAGGCTCCTATGAAGGGTTATATCGAAAGCATATTGCCAGGCCGTCAGACGATCGCTTGTTTGAGTCAATGAAGCCGCATGTTCCTAACTTTAGTCTCAGGATGAGCAATCTCACTGCTTCCGTCATCAGACCTCAGCTTGCCTCGCTGGAAGCACAGATTAAGGCGTACAATCACAGGTATGAGCAAGCTGCTAGACTTCTTTCTTCGGTCAAGAATGTCTACATCCCTCAGCCGTTAGAGCAGGTGACTCGTGTTGGGGATAGTTTACAGTTCAACCTTCTCCATTTAACAACCGCCCAGGTTGATGAGTTTGCTGCAAGTACTGTTGATCGAGGGGTGAAACTGCAAGTCTTTGGTAGTGTAGATAATGCTCGGTACTTCAAAAATTGGTGCTATTCCTTTGAACATGAGCCCCAGCTTAAGAAAACTGAAGACATCATCTCTTTCGCCTGTGATATAAGGCTCTCGCTCTCGTTGTCTGAAGAGGATATTAACCTCTTGGGCTACATCATAAAGGATGTACTCTACAACGTTATCCGGGATAGCAGCTCTCCAGATTACCAGGATGGACTCGCCGATCATTTTGAATCAACCGATGAGATTGTCTCTAAGTATGAAGGCTGGGCTTCTGGTTATGACGCTGAACATTACCGAAATGGTTGGACCGTCCTTCTAAACCAAGTTGCGTACACGTTACTTGAGTATTTGGGCAAAGAGAGTCAGATCTTAGATGTTGGCTGTGGGACGGGCTTGTTTGCAAAAGAGCTATTCTCCTACGGGTTTAATCATCTCCATGGGATGGACATTAGTGAAACATCTCTGGCGTTGTCCCGTCGTTTGGGAATTTATAGTGAGCTCTATTGTCAAGAGCTGGGCAATTCCCTTACCCCTGCGAGTGATACCTTTGATGCGATCGTGTCAACTGGAGTATTCACCCGGAATCAGGTTCCGTTGAATTCTTTCCAGGAGTTGATCCGAATTTTGCGCCCTGGCGGGATCTTTGCAGTGGTCGTTCGGGTTGAGGATGATGGTTTTTATGACAACGAACTCAAAAAATATTGCACCCAAAACATTTTGAGTGAGGTTAACCGAGTTCCGATCAAGGTTCTGAGCAGTTGTAGTCATGAACTGGTCATCTTACGTCGAGTTTGAGCCCTTTTAGCGGTCTGTCATCAGTTCGACCGCAAGCTGTTACTATGACGTGCTGACAGCCCCTCTCCTGTTGTTTTGAGTTGGGCACTCTAACACTTGTCTCGTAAGGTTTTTGACGTTAACTGATGACACTTCCTAGTGCAGTGTCAAACCTAAGAATCAGGATGCTTGTAGTGCCGTGGCACACCTTAATTAATGCATTAGATTACCAAGGGGTAAATCCTTCAAAGCATTGGCGGTGTTGGGTTTCGCTCCACTCAACCCAACCTATGACCATACACTTTTGAAGCTGTGCCACGGCAGTAGGGTGCTGTTAGCGTTGGCGTAGCCCTTGCAGAGCAAGTAGCGTAACGCACCGTCACGTTGCGCTTTGGAGATTCAAGACGATCCTAAAATTTAGTCTTGACGATGTACTCTAGACAACCTCGCTCAACTATCATTTTGGTAATATTTTTGAGCGCTAAATCGTAAGCAACTCACCCCATGCCCTACTTGAGTGACCCCAATGAGATGAAAGCGGCGATCGCCACGTTTGCTCAAGCTTCGCAGCTCTGGTTAGATACGGAAACGGCGGACTATAAAAGTAAAAATCCCCGTTTATCTCTCATTCAAGTGCTGATAGTAGCGGCAGATGAGTCAATCTCGCCAGAACGGGTCTGGGTTTTAGATGTGTTGGAGCAGCCGGCGATAGTGGAGGAGTTTATTGAGGGGGTGATGGGCAATGGAGCGATCGCCAAAATCTGTCACAACGAGAGCTACGATCGCCGCTTTTTGGGCAAAGAACGGGCACAAAATCTAATTTGTACGCTCAAGCTGGCTAAAGCAATTCCCCAGCATCTACTGCCCGTGGCCAACCATCAGCTCAAAACCCTGGTTGAATATTTTGCGATCGCCAATCATCCCGATAAAACTGAACAGGGCAGCGATTGGGGACAGCGGCCACTTACCCCGAGTCAACGCCAATATGCCCAGCTTGATGTGGTTTATCTAGCGCAGGTCTATCAGCAACTCCAGCCCTTGTACCAGCGCTCACACCCTGACCCGGCAACGGAGGATATCGAAGCCTTGGTGTTGCGATATCGCCAAATTAAGCCCAAGTGGGAGGCGCTCAACGCCGAAGTGAAACATCTGGAAGCGCGTCTGAAAAAAGCGATGCCCGCGCAAGGAATTGAGGAACAGGGGGGGATCACGCTCCAGGTCTCTCAACGAACAATACGCAAAATAGGGTTTGGGGCGATCGCCGCCTATGCCCAAGACCAAAATTTAGAGTTGGATTTTCCCGTGACGCTGACCAAAGAAACCATGGAAATTCTCGGCACAGCGGCAACAGAATTGCCGATTGAGGAGCAGCTCAGCACCCTCGTGAAGTTGAGGGAGCAGCCGATCGCTGAGGAGGATTTATTTTGATAACGTGAGTTCTGGATAAGCAGACATCGCGAAAGACTCTAAAGCTCAGCAGAATCCAACAATACTGGCTCCGATATTGCCGGAGTCTGAGGGGGCAATTGCCCCCTCAGCGGGTAGGGCTGTTTTATGTTCTAGAGAGAAAAAAAGAAGACCCGATGGTTCTTGTTTAGGGGCGGGGTTTCCCCGCCCTGCAACCCACTCGATGACATTGGCAGGAGGGTTTTAAAGGTTGCGCGGGCACGGAAACCGTGCCCCTACAGACAATTCAGAATTTTCTCTGATAGACGTAGTAACAGCCCTACCCTCAGCGGAAGGTGTCGGGGGACTGGCCCCCTGACAACCGGGTTTGACATTGAGCCCTCAAGGCTTTGAGGAATGCGATGATTTCGCTTAACCGACACTCACGTTTTGACATGAAATCCGCTGAATCCAACAGTGCGAAGGGCAGCGGAGCCGTAAGCCGAACAGCTGGCTGCGCCTATACGATAGCGCCCCCAGAGGGGAAAGCCGAGTCGCTCACCCCTTCGACAGACGCGGACAGCGAATTGAGGATTTTCTCTGGTTAATACAAAAAATTTCCTCTTAGGAGGGGCGGTTGCGCGTCGCGCTAACCGGGGGGGGTTTGGGGTATTAGCCACCCATGCAATTGGGCTTAGGACAGGGTTGGACTTAGGACAGGGTTGTGTTGAAGCAGATTACCAGCTTGACTTGACGACGCCGGGCAATAACCCTTCATGGGCCCATTCGCGGATGACATGGCGCGAGAGACCAAAATCACGGTAATAGCCTCGGGGACGACCCGTGGCCCAGCAGCGGTTCCGAACTCTGACCTTGGCGCTACTGCGGGGTAGGCGCTGGATTTTGCGATGGATCTCCAGACGCTGGAGGGGGTTCTCGGCCTTGCGAAACTCTTCTTTGAGAGCAGTACGCTTGGCAGCATACTTATCAACAAGCTTTTGGCGCTTTTTCTCGCGCGCGATCATGGACTTCTTAGCCATAAAAATCTCAATAACCTAGCGGTAATTTCCCTAATCTTGCAGACGAACTGTAATTTTTGACACGGCTTCTGATCATATCATGTCGCATTCACCAAAGCCACTACGCTTTGGATCAGCAAATCAGGGTTGTAATAGAGGCGTGAGCCGTGATCCACAAGATGGCGCTGAAGCCAAGCACCGCTGCCGCCCGTAAGTACCACTGCCCCCTGAGGATAGTCCTGTTGCCAAGCAGCAAGAAAGTCCTGGGCTCCAGCCAGGAGCAGATGGTGAATACCGCTGTGGATCGCCGCGATCGTGTCTTGGCCCCAACGGGTTGGCACACCTTCCGTTGGCGGGAGGTGAGGCAATGCCCCCGTCCCCTGATGCAGGCTTTGATATTGCAGTGCTAAACCCGGTAAGATTGCACCGCCGATCAACACCGCTTCAGCGTTGATCGCGGTAAAGGTCCAAGCCGTGCCCCCATCCATCACCAGCACGGGCGCACCATAGCGTTGAATGGCACCATAAGCGGCGATCGCGCGATCGCACCCCAAGGTTGGATATTGACCGGCAAGGGGGATATCTGCCAGCGTCAGCACTTGGCTCTGGGGCAAAGCAGTCCATCCAGGCAGTTGCTCCGGCACCACTGAGACAATGAAGAGGGGGGCATTTTGATACATCCGCGGGAAAATACTGCGGCTTGCGGGTTGAGGAGAGGGTAAGCTGCTCTGAGCCTGGATATTGCCGTATTGAACAGCAGCCCAACGTAATTGGGAGTTTCCCATCGTCAGAACTAGGTAGGCATCTGCATCGGTCGTCAGCGCCATTTGTGAACGGTATCCTCGATTACGCCTCGCTGTTGAGTAGAATGCCATAGTAACCCAGACAGATCTTGGGTTTCTGTCAATATTTCGTTACCCAATTAATGTTGACTAACGGACTGATTCATGTATAAAGGAGAAGGTTCACACACATAACCTAAGGCATGGAGCCGCAGGCGGGTCATCCCAACAGCCCCTAACACATGTCAGCATTTGGCCTCAAGTCAAAAAGCGGTTTCCAAAAAGCTAAAGAAAATGTTAAAAAATATAAAGCCTAACTTGAGGTTTGGAGGAATTACTGTGTTTTCACGACTTGCTAAGCAGCATTGCCATTTTGTGCGCGACTTGGTCATGAATTTGCAGGCACTCGCAACCGTGCTAGAGAGCCATGGCTACTTGGCATCGTGCTACACCTGTGGCGAGGAGATGAATAGTGCCTCATTTATGGTCAGTCTCGGCGAGAATCATCTCATCCGCTTTTTGGTCTCAGACTACGGCATTTCTTGGACGGAGATGCGCGACGATCGTGAGCTGATGAAGCTCGAAGGGGCAGAAGCCATTCACCAACTTCAGGAATTGGTCAATCTGGTGAAATATCCTCAACCCCCAACCCCAGCCCAGGAAGCGGTTGAATTGGCAACGTCTTAACACCGGATACAGCGAAGAGAGTGGATATTGACCGAAGGGGCAGATTAATAATCTGCCCCTTCGGTATTGTGGCAGATCTGTATGTTGCGGCAGATCTACCACAGACCTTAGGTCTGGAGATAAATAACGCCGTGTGCAACTTAAAACGACAGCATGAGGGTTTTGAGCGATTTTTGAGAAATCGCTGAATTGACAAGCTTTGCGCTGCAATGGTTTTGGGAAAGTTGCACATCGCGTAAATACTCTGAGTATATGTACTGTTTTGGGCAATTACGCCAACAGGAGAGCACGATCGCCGGGTTGCTCACAGTGGCATTTGTTACAGAAATTCACTCTTGAGAAATATTCAGCAACATTGCTTTGCCAAACCACAAGAAAATAAAGAAAATCTTACGAAGAGGCGCGATCGTCTTGATCCCTGAGACTATAGTCTCAATTCAAATGGGATCAGCCGATATAAAGATCCTAAATATAAGAGACGGAGAGAGCGGGTCACCTTTAGGGGAACCCGCTCTTGAGTTTATTTATCCCTCAAAGGCAAAATACACGGTAGGGGGAGCATACTGAATCCGGATTGTATGAACACAGAAAGCGAAGGCTGATCCTGGTAGCGGGCAAGATGCCCGCGCTACGGGATATTGAGCGCAGAAACCCGTAGCGCAGGCGTCCCGCCTGCCCGAGGAATAATCAGTAGGCTATCTCTCCCTATACTTTGCGGATTTAGTATCAAACCACTGGTGTGAACTTAAGCATGAAACCCAAGCGCTGAGGTCAATGAGCGATGGTCGCTAAGCCGCCAGCAGGCGAGACTGAATACCCTGGCAGGCGTCCCGCTTGCGCTACGGTTTGACTGCTGATGATCCGTAGCGCGGGCATCTTGCCCGCCAGGGTTCGGACTCTAAGATAAGGTAGGCTTTTCAGCCTTAAGTTTACGCAAATGATTGCAAATCTTCCCCTACGTTGTGACACAGCCACTAATCTTCAGCAAAGATGTAGCGACGGAGCTCATCGGGATTGGGTTCAGGACTGATCTCGGCAAATTCCACCGCATCTTCAATGACACCTTCGATCTTTTGGTCGATCGCCTTGAGTTCCTCAGTCGTTGCCAGCCCCTTGTCCTGGAGGTATTGGGCAAAGCGCTGAATGGGATCGCGGGCCGCCCAAAAGTCCTTCTCAGCCTGGGAGCGCAGTTCGTCGGGGTCAGCTAGGGAATGGCCGCGGAAACGATAGGTGAGGGCTTCGATGAGGGTGGGTCCTTCACCGGCGCGGGCGCGGGCGATCGCCTCTTGAGCAACCTTACGCACCGCCACCACATCCATGCCATCGACTTCAACGCCATGCATACCAAAGACGCTGGCTTTTTTGTAAATTTCGGGTTGGGAGGTGGCGCGATCGTGGGCCATGCCGATCGCCCACTTGTTATTCTCCACCACATAGATCATTGGTAGCTTCCAAAGGGCCGCCATATTAAGGCATTCAAAAAACTGGCCATTATTACTGGCCCCATCGCCAAAGAAGCAGACACTCACCAAATCCGCTGCGGCATCGCCCATAGCCTCGCGGCGGTACTTGCATTGGAAAGCCGCCCCCGTGGCGACCGGAATCCCCTCCGCCACAAAGGCATAGCCTCCCAGTAAACGATGCTGGGCCGAGAACATATGCATAGAGCCGCCTCGGCCTTTGCTGCAGCCAGTTTCCTTGCCAAAGAGTTCTGCCATCACTTCCCGGGCCGGCACACCTGCACTCAGGGCGTGAACATGATCCCGGTAGGTACTCGAAACATAGTCTTCGTCGGGGCGCAGGGCCTTAATCACGCCGCTCGAAACGGCTTCTTGACCGTTGTAGAGGTGGACAAAGCCAAACATCTTGCCCCGGTAATACATCTCAGCACATTTGTCTTCAAACAGACGACCGAGCACCATGTCTTCGTAGACCATGAGTCCTTCCTCCTGAGTCATCGTGAAGTCAGAGGTGTCAATCTGGGGAACGGGACGCTCGGTCTCGGGGGGGGGAGAAATTGTCATCTTGAGTCTCTACAGTAAAGCCACACTGGGGAGCAAAGCTCCCATTATAGGGGCTGGCTCTCACTTTGTGAACAAGCGTAACGCTGATCGTTACTAGGGTTGGTTGGGGTCAGGGAATAGAAGATCCTGGATAAGGATCTGCGATTGACACCAGTTGGATGAGATACACTACTGGCTGAGACGCTTCTTGCCTGTAGGTATTTTGCATGACGGTATCGCCATCTGCTGACCCTGAATTGTTCCGTTGGCTTCAGCAAGCTCCGGTCGCGCTGCTGGTCTTGGATCAGCAGATGGGCTATGTGGCAGCGAGTCAGCGTTGGCATCAGTTGTACCAGGTTCCGGAATCGGTGCCGCCCCAGACGCCCTTGTCCGAGCTTTGGCCGGGTTGTCCGGTGCATTGGCGGGCTGTGCATCAGCAGGCATTGCAGGGAAAATCCCAGTTTCAGAGCGCTGAGCAGTTGGCGATCGCCCCCCAACAGACGCTCACCGTGCAGTGGGAGGCTCAGCCCTGGCAGGGTGAAGATGGCCGTATTTTGGGCGTACTCTGGGTGACGCATCCGCTCTCAACCGCTCATCCGAAAATGACTCATCCGGAAACGACTTCCTCAGAAGCCGCTCCGACCCTCGCTGCCCTGGCCCCGCTGGTCGAGCAGTCGATTCACTTTATGGCGTTGTTGACCCCCCGGGGCCACCTCTTGACCGTTAATCGCACCACCCTGGATACAGCAGGGTTGGATGGGACGGCGATTCGGGGCAGTTTGCTCTGGGAATTGCCCTGGTGGGAGATGACCGTTTCTACCTGTGCCCAACTCAAGGGGTCGATTGCCAAGGCAGCCAATGGTGAGGCGGTGCAACGAGAAGTAGCGCTCAAACGCCAGGGGCAAGAACAGGCCGTGGATTTTGTCTTTCTACCGATCGCCAGTCCCGACGGTAAGATTACCTATTTGCTCGCCGAAGGACGGGATCTAAGCACGCAAAAGTCTGTGGAGCAGGCCCTCTCCCGCAGCGAACGCATGTTTAAAGCAGCCCGCCAGCTCGCCCAAATTGGCAGCTGGGAATGGGACATTCTCACGGGCGAAGTGATCTGGAGCCCGGAGACCTTTACGCTTTACGGGCTAGAGCCAGAGCCAATGCCCCTCTCCTTTGAGCGGCAGTTGAGCTATGTCCATCCCGACGATCGCCAACGCTTCTATTCAACGCTCTACGAAACACTCTATCGAGAGCAGCCCTACCGCATCGAGTTCCGTGTCGTGCGCCAGCCCAAGGAGCAGCCTGAGGAGCTGTCCAAGGAACAAATTGTCCATCTCTTTGCCCAGGGTGAACCGGTGCGCAACGAGCAGGGCGATGTGACTCATCTCTTTGGCACCTTGCTCGATATTAGCGAGCGCAAGCAGGTTGAGTTGCGACTCCAGCAAGAAAAGGCTGACCTGGCGACGCTGGTCGACCAATTTTCTGAGCAATTGACCGAAAACGCCGCCGAATATCAAGCCGTCTTTGAATATGCTGGCATTGGCCTCAACTACATCGATCGCCAAGGGCGAATTTTACGCGCTAACCCCCATTGTTGTGAGTTGCTCGGCTACAGCGAGGCCGAGCTACTGGAACTCACCATGCAAGACCTGACCCACCCTGAAGATCTGGCTCAAGATCGTCATCTGCAACATCAAATCCTCACTGGCCAGCGCACCAACTATATTCTGGAAAAACGCTGCCTCCGCAAAGATGGCAACCCCCTTTGGGTGCGGGTGCATCGTACGGCAGTGCGCGATCGCCACGGCCGTACCCGCTACTTGATTGGCGTCATTCAAGATATTAGCCTTGCTAAAACCACCGAAAGCGAACTCCGCAATCAAGCCGTTACCCTCAAACACACCGTTCAAGAGCTACGCCTCACCCAAGACCAATTGGTGCAAACGGAACAACTCTCCAGCCTCGGTCAGCTAGTGGCGGGTGTGGCCCATGAGATCAACAATCCCGTGAACTTTATCTATGGCAACCTCAGTCATGCCAGCGACTATGTCCATGATCTGATGGGCTTGGTGCAGCTCTACCAGAAGCATCATCCCTGTCCCCACGAGGACATCACAGCGGAACAGGAGGCGATCGATCTGGAGTTTTTGGTCGAAGACCTGCCGCAAATTTTTACCTCCATGCAAATTGGGGCCGATCGCATCAAAGAAATCGTCGCCTCACTGCGGCATTTCTCCCGTCGGGATGAAGCCACGATGAAGTCGGTGGACTTACGCGAGGGGATTGAGAGCACCTTGATGATCTTGCACAACCGTCTCAAACCCCGTGCTGAGTCTCCCGGGATCAAGCTGATCAAGAAATATGAGGCGGAATTGCCCAAGGTGACCTGCTACGCGGGTCAACTGAATCAGGTGTTTATGAATCTGTTGGGCAATGCCATTGATGCCCTAGAGGAGCGCGATCGCGATCGCACCTATGCTGAAATTGAGGCCGCCCCCAGCACTATTACCATCACCACCAGTCTGGCTGAGCAGCAAGTAACGATCTCAGTTCACGACAATGGGCCCGGCATTCCCGCCCAAATTCAAACCCAGTTGTTTGAACCCTTTTTCACGACCAAACCTGTTGGTAAAGGGACGGGCTTGGGCCTAGCCATTAGCTACCAAATTATTGTCGAGAAACACCAGGGTCAGCTATTGTGTGATTCGAGTCCTGAAGCGGGAACCACCTTTAAAGTCATTATTCCCCTGCAGCAGCCAGACCCCAACCCCTAAACCGTTCCCTGCCTATGGCTGTCACCCTTTCGATTGTGATTCCCATCTACAACGAGCAAGGCAATCTCCAGCCACTTTTTGCCCGTTTGGAGCGAATCTTGGTGGAATTGGGTCTGTCCTATGAGATTGTCTGTGTCAACGATGGCAGTCAGGATGCCTCCCTGGAAGAGCTGGTGTTGCATCACCTCAAAAATCCGGCGATCAAGGTCGTTAACCTCTCGCGCAACTTTGGCAAAGAAATTGCCCTCAGCGCCGGGATTGACCATGCCCAGGGTAAAGCGGTCATTCCCATCGATGCCGACCTGCAAGACCCGCCGGAACTCATTGAGCAGCTAGTGGAACAATGGCAAGCGGGCCATGATGTGGTCTATGCGACGCGGCGATCGCGCCAGGGCGAAACCTGGTTTAAACGCTTCACTGCTCAAGCCTTCTACAATACAATCACCCGCCTGAGCCCAGTGAATATTCCCGCCAACACGGGGGATTTCCGCCTCATGGATCGCCGCGTTGTCGAAGCCCTCAAAAAAATGCCGGAGCGCACCCGGTTTATGAAGGGCATGTTCACTTGGGTGGGTTATCGCCAAACCGCGATCTTCTTCGATCGCCACCCCCGCCTCGCCGGCCAGAGCACCTGGAACTATTGGAAGCTCTGGAACTTCGCCCTCGATGGCATCACCTCCTTCTCCACCGTCCCCCTCAAGGTCTGGCTTTATGCGGGGATGACCATTTCGGTTCTAGCCCTGCTCTATGCCCTGGTTTTGATCGGCCGTACGCTGCTCTTTGGGGCAGATGTGCAGGGCTATGCCTCGCTGATGGTGGCGATCTTGTTTTTTGGCGGGGTGCAGTTGATTACGCTGGGGGTGATTGGCGAATATTTGGGACGGGTGTATGAGGAGGTGAAGGGGCGACCGTTATATTTTGTGCGAGATACGTTTGGGTTTGAGTAGAGGGGTTAACCCATGCAACGGTAGGGTAGACAACGATTGAGAAGCAACGTTATGCTTTCAAAACCGCTGATTTTGCCCACCTTACGGTTCATTAATCACAGCCGACCCATCTTTCGCAATGTTTGAACGTCCTGCTCCAAATCCTCAACCCCGCAGTAGGGGTTCAACCTATCAATAAATTAACCATTTTTGCCCCTGCGTAACGTACAAAACCCATCACCCCTCTCCCGCCCAAAACCTATTTCAAATATCAACATTCTGGTCGGTGCGTTACGGCAGAAATTAATCTTATCGGGTCGTACAAACATCACCGCCCGCCTAACAAACCCTACGCAAAAATCGACTTTATTTCGCTCAAACGAATCGAGGTTTTTGAGCGACGCTCTGCCACCATAGCCAAATCATACAGATCTTCAAGTAGTTGCTCGTAGTCTTCAATCGCCAGGATGACAGCGGTTTTCTGTCCTTGGTCATCGACAACATATTGTTCTTGAATGGATTCTATCGTTGCAAAGTTCTCCTTTATGATGTTTGTTCTTTTTCCAATTCTGCTAGCAATGCTTCGCACTCAGCTTGGAGGGGAATACCGAGTTCGGTTGCTAGAGCTAATGCTTGTTGAGCATACTGTTTTGCTGTCTCAATTTCGCCTAATGCTTGATGGAGTTCTGACAAGTTTTTGATGGCTTCGGCTTCACCATCTCTAAAGCCAATTTCTCGAAAAATCTCTAGTGCGGCTTGGTTATAAAGGGATGAATTTGAATACTGTCCCAGCCTACATTGAATTTCTCCTAGGTTTACCAGAGCAATACCTTTGCTTTTATGATTATTTGTCTTTTGTGATATATCCAGTTTCCTTTGGTAGCACTCTATTGCTTTTTTGGGCTTATCTAAGCTGAGGTATACAAGACCTAAATTACTCTGGACGTAATTTTCTAGGCGGAGTGCCTTAGTTTCATGGGAAAGAGTTAGAGCTTCTAGAAGACTATTGAGAGCTTGATTATAATCTCCCTGTCTTATATGTATTCCTCCTAGCGCATTCAAGGAATATCCTTTGCTTTGGAAATCTCCTATCTCCTTACTGATTTTCATAGATTCACGAATCAAATAAATCGCCAGCTCATAATCCTTGAACTCAAAGTGTATTTCTCCCAAAGCGCCCAAAGCCCTGCCTTGACGGAGAACATCATTGGTCTCGTTTGATATTTCTAAACATTCTTGAAAGAGTTCAATTGACTTTGAGTACTCCCCTAAGTCCCTATATGCAGCTCCCATATTACCTAGAACAGCACCTTCCGATTGACGATCTCTTAGTTGCTTGCTTAGAAACAATGCTTCACCATGGTACTTGAGCGCCTCCTTGGGGTTAATGGTATTATTGTGCAAGTATCCCAATGCTAATAAGAAATTCATTTCTAATCTAAGGTCTCTTAGCTCTTTTGCAAGAACCAATCCATCTTCAAGGAAGTTGGTCGCATGTTTGTATTCGGCCAACTCTATATAAGACAGTCCTAACCCCAGGGTTGCTTCACATTTACGTGTATCATTTGATGTTTTTTGGGAACTCTCCAATCGTTTATGATTCAAAACAATTGATTCACTAATGTATCCCCAAATAGAAAGTTGCTTGGGTAAGCAGTATTGTATTTCAGTGGCTAAGGGAGTTTTGCTGATACTATGCATGGCTTCCCAATCTGCTATCAACCAATAGTGATCAAACGCCTCCAAATACCCCCGCACCGTCTCCAAATTCGGAGCATCCGGTTCAGGCTCATAATCGTTTAGCCACAAATGAGCCGCCCGACGTTCCGCCGCCTCCCAAGACACCGAATCCGCCTTCAACAAATTAAACGCCACAGACCGGATCAAATTGTGCTGCCGAACTAACAGCGTATTCCCAGCAGCAGACGCATATTCAACCAAACCCCGCTCCTGCAACATATCAAAAGCCGCCAGAGCATCCTCCACCACCACCATCGCCAACCAAAACCCCTCCGGAACCGGACGCCGAAACACCGAACAGGCACAGAGCATCTGACGCGCCGACTCCGGCAGGCGCTGAATCGCTTGCTCCACCCGCTGCTGTACCCGCCGCCGAAACAACCGACTCCGCTCCAACTTATTCGCTGTCGTCGGGGCACTGCTGCTAAACTCCGCCTCGTAATACTGCCAATAACGGGCAATATCACCCCAAAACGGCGGCTGACGAATTTCTTCTGCAATTACCTGCAACACCAGGGGATGCCCATCATAATGCGCACCGATGCGCTGGAGAATTTCCCAGTCTTCAAGGTGCGTGAGACCTGAAATCTCCTCTTCCCCCCTTGGTAAGGAGGGTGACGCCGCAGGCGGCTGAGATGATGATGGTTGCATCGAGTTTTGAGAAGTCTGTAACCCCCTTACCAAGGGGGTCGGCGCAGCCGGGGGGATCTCGCCAGCCTCGCTAACGGGTACAGATTGCACCCGTTCTGCGGGGATGAGTCCAAGATTTTGGAAGAGTATCCGCTGCTCCTCCGAGTTCAAACCCTGAAGCGGTTCACAATACCAAAACTGGGGAGAGCGCGAAGCCACAGCATCCAAGTCCCCAGGAATATCCTGACTGGTGAGCAATAGTTGGCTAGAGCAATCGGTCAGGGTCAGAAGCCGCTGCAGCAATTCCAGCCAAAGCGGATCACAAAACTCGCTCCAACCCTCCTGTTCATTGCCCCGTAGCAACCGCTCCAGCGAGTCGATCTGTACTCGACAGGGGTTTTGGCAGAGGCGATCGAGTAGATGCTCAAGCAAATTAGCCGGGTCTTTTTGATCCTCCAGGGTGGGTTCTTCGCCCAGCGTGCGCAGGAGCGCCGCGCCGCTACTGGCAAAATCAGGCGTAAGGCTGAGAATATCGAGGCTAAAGCGATAGTAGGACAGCATCTCGGCTGCTGTTGCCTCGATCACCTGAGCAACGACCCGTTCCGCCAACGCCGTTTTCCCAATCCCTGTCATGCCTGTAATCGCCAAAATCCGACAACTGCCCCGCAGACAATTCGTGAGGGTCGAGGTTTCAGCGGTGCGTCCGGCAAACGTGGCAGGATTGTAAGCCGAGAATTGGGGCGGTTGTGCGGCTCGTCGCGATCGAGATTCAGCTTGTGCTGGCAACGGTAGTGTCAACCAAGGTGAGTCGCTGGGGTGCGCCGCCTGGTTTTGGGCTGGGAGATCAGGGAAGTGGCTAAACACTGCCGAGACGGGAATCAACAGCCCACCCAAGTCCATTGAGCGACTTAGCGTTTCACTGACTACTCCACAAACCCGTCCTGTTGCCCAATTCAAAGCAGGCGAACCACTGAGTCCTGGCCGCACCCATCCCGCTTTCGCCCTAATCAGAGTAAAGCCTTTATCCTGTGCCTCGCCCTCACATTCAAGTGTGACCGGGCTTCCGTCAGGAAGATTATCGGGATAGCCATAGACATAAAGCTGATCACCAGATTGGCAGGTTTCACTCAAAAGCACACAGAGCGGCTGTTCACCACCGGGTGGTTCCACCTGCAACAGCGCCAAATCCACAGGCGTGGGAAAAATTTGCTCGACCTTTGCTGTTACCCAAACCTGCCCCCGCCACTCGACCAGAATCTTTTCTTAGCCCTCCACCAAATGAGCACAGGTAAGAATACGATCGCGCGTCACGAAAAAGCCTGTGCCCCAATCCCTGGAATTAGCGGGAACCAGTTTAACCGTGCATTGCGGGAGGAGGCGATCGCGGGACAACGGCATAGACAACGGAGACATTCAACTACACCTATTTTAAAACCTAGGGTAAGGGAGGGTTTCATGACGATTAAGAATTTAATTTGTTAATTGCAGAATGCGCTAAACCATTGGCAGGCGAGACGCCTGCGCTACGGAAAATTACCGATTTATTTTTTTACGCTCTATCAAACCCTCCCTCACGGGGTCTCATTGGATTTGGGCGGGTTTTCCCATTCCAGGGTGATTTCTAAATTCGCGGTTCCGGTTCCTCGCACCACCGCCGCCACTAAACTGCCCTGCTCAATGCCGATCGCCAGACCATATTTCACCGTGGCTTTGGTTGGCTTGGCCGCTTGAATCGGTGCAGCGATGACTTGGGAAATTTTGGCGATCGCCTTCCCCACCGAGTCAAAGGGAATTGTGCCCGCTTTGACCTTTTCTCGCCCGGTTTGGGTCACTTCAACCTGCGCGATCACCCCTTCACCCAGGTCTACGGGAATCAATTCCGTCGGCAACTCTGCATTTGACATCTGTTGTTTACTTACTACTTAAAGCCTATTCGTGATCACAGTTTTTACTTGTCAAGCGGATGGGCATAATTCCTAACCCTCAACCCGAATCACATCCCGCTTCAAATAGGTTTGCAACACCTCCGGCACCTGCAGCGAACCATCTGGCTGTTGATAATTCTCCAAAATCGCCGCCATCGTGCGCCCCACCGCGAGCCCCGAGCCATTCAACGTATGAACATAGCGGGTTCCTTTTTGGCCCGCTTCCTTAAAGCGGATATTCGCCCGCCGCGCTTGAAAATCCCAACAATTCGAGCAACTAGAAATTTCCCGGTAGGTGGCCGCCGAGGGCAACCAGACTTCTACGTCATAGCACTTGCAGGCGCTAAAACCCAGATCGCCCGTACAGAGTTCAATCACCCGATAGGGCAGCTTGAGCGCTTCTAAAATTGCCGTGGCATTACCCAGCATCGTCTCCAGTTCCGCCATTGAGGTGTCCGGGTGGACGATTTTGACCATCTCCACCTTGTTAAATTGGTGCAGACGAATCAGTCCCCGTGTGTCTTTGCCATAGCTGCCCGCTTCGCGGCGGAAACAGGGCGTGAAGGCACAGTGATGGATCGGCAGCACGGTACTATCGAGCACCTCCTCCCGGTAGAGATTGGTCAGGGGCACTTCAGCGGTGGGGGTGAGCCAGAGGTCATCCTCGGCACATTTAAAGCTCTCTTCGGCAAACTTGGGCAGTTGACCCGTACCCGTGAGGCTGGCGGTGCTCACCAGAACCGGGGGCATCACCTCGGTATAGCCCGCTGCCACTTGGGTATCAAGCATAAAGCTGGCGATCGCCCGCTCCAGCGCCGCACCCACGCCCCAGAGGTTGACAAAGCGGCTTTGGGCAATCTTCACCGCCCGCTCAAACTCCAAAATGCCCAGATCTTTACCCAGTTCCCAATGGGTCTTAAAGGCATCGCCTTGGGGTTTGTGATCATCGCCCCAAACTTTGACCTCCACATTCTCAGTTTCATTGGCCCCCAACGGCACCGTGGCATCAGGCAAATTGGGCAGAGACAGCACACGCTGCTCAATCTGGGATTTGAAGTCTCTTTCTTGGGGTTCAAGCTTCGCCAGCTCGCCTTTGAGGGCAGCGCCTTCAGCCTTGAGGCTGGCGACGTCTGGGCCGTTTGGATCGCTCCCCCCCTTGATTTTGATTTTGATTTGCTTGGCAATCTCGTTACTGCGGGCCTGCATCTGATTGCGGGTGGTCTGAATCTGCCGCTGCTGCCCGTCCAAGTCAAGGATGTCTTGCAGGCTGTAGCTGCCGCTACGCTGGTCGAGGCGCTCTTGCACCTGCTTTGGGGTCTCGCGGATAAGTTTGAGGTCAAGCATGGGATTGTGGGGAATGATCCGTGTTCAGTTATCTCGGATCATGGGAGGGCTGTCAATTCCTTTTGGGGTCTGGATTCAGGGCTTCGCGCTCCGGCAGAACTGCCAGGGAATTGCAATAAGCCGAAGCTTGCCTTGAGAGCAATACCTTGAGCATCGTAAATCTCGGGCTTGCCCCCGATGCCTGACGACACTTGGCAATAGGAACAGGTATTAGCTTAATCCTTTGTATGTCAAGGGGGCTCAGTCTTTGATGCCATTTTTCACCAACACGTTGATACAGATTACTCACGGGAATATTGCGAAACTGTTGCAGTTACTATCGAACTCTGTTTGAATAATATTCAACGACCGCATATTAATATCAATTATCCTCAGCGACTGACCAGCATGAAAGTCTCAAGACGTACCTTTGTGGCGGGGGGAACTGCCCTCACCGCCCTAATCCTCGGTAATTTGCCCCGCCGTGCTACCGCCCAAACCGGTGGACTCAACCTCTATTCGTCCCGTCACTACGACACTGATGAGCGCCTCTACAGTTCTTTCGGTGAAGTCAACCGGATTGAAGGAAAGGCCACTGAACTGATTGCGCGGATCGAGAGTGAAGGTGAGCGTAGCCCCGCTGATGTTTTGCTGACCGTTGATGCAGGTAACCTTTGGTTTGCCGATCAGGCGGGTCTGTTTCAGCCGGTCGACTCTACCAGGCTCAATCGCCGTATTCCTGAGAATTATCGCCACAACAAAGGTCACTGGTTTGGTTTCTCGACCCGAGCCCGAGCCGTTTATTATCGCAAGGGCGAAGTTGAATTGCCAGCCAACTTCAGTTATGAAGACCTGGCTGATTCTGAGTGGGCAGGCAAAGTCTTGATTCGCTCATCCAGCAACATCTATAACAAGTCTTTGATCGCCTCACTAATTGCGAATCATGGTGAACCCCTGATGAAGGATTGGCTAGCGGCCTTCATGGGTAACATGGCTCGTCCTCCCCAGGGCAACGATACAGCCCAACTGAAGGCTTGTGCGGCGGGTGAGGGCGATCTTGCCGTTGCCAATAGCTACTACTATGCTCGCTTGATTAAGGCGGGTGCAAATGGTGACCGTGAGGCTCAGGATGTCGTTGATAAAGTGGGCATCTTCTTCCCCAACCAAGAAGGTCAATACGACCGGGGAACCCATGTCAATATCAGCGGCGGCGGTGTACTGGCAACTTCTCCCAATCCAGAGGCAGCCGTGCGCTTCTTAGAACACCTGGCGAGTACCGCCTCCCAACGCTGGTTTGCCGATGGCAATAATGAATATCCTGTGGTTGCCGGGGTTGACCTGTCCGCGACGCTGGAGTCGATGGGCGACTTTAAGCGTGACACGGCGACGCCAGTGCAAGCCTATGGCGAACACCAACAAGCAGCCGTTCGTCTGATGGATCAAGTGGGCTGGGCTTAAGCCATTGACGCCTTAAACATCTGTTTGGAACACCTCACATCAGGTCAGGGTTACGCTGTGCTAACGCATAGCGTAGCCCTTTACTATTTTTATCGTTTTTGCTGTTTAGCCTGGGATGGCATTTGCCTGTACTGTGCCCGACGCTCTTAAACAACTCCCCAAACCTCCGAAACCGCGCTTCCCGTTAGGGTTGCTGCCGCTTGCGGTTCTCGCTTCAGTCGGTTTGCACATCTGGCTGCTGCGCATTGCCGTGCCAGAAACAGAATGGGACATAGAAGAACCAGAACGCGAAGAAATTCTAATCCCTATCACCACTACATCGCTGCCGACGCCAACCCCAACGCCAGAGCCGAGCCCTACTTCCACTCCTACGCCCACTCCAACCCCTGAGCCGAGCCCGACGCCAGAGCCCCCAACCTCCTCAGATGCGGATGAATCTCTCAATATTGCTCTGAATAGTCCACCCGTGCCCTCAACAAATGAGCAAAATGGGCAGACACCTGAAACGAGTCCTAGCCCAACCCCAACACCATCTTCCGTACCAACTGGGCCGCCTGAGCCAACCTTCACGACGTTTAACCCGACCGAAGTGAATGCTAATGCTGAGATAGGATGTTTTAATGCTGATGACTGTGCCTCTGTGGCAGGTTCTGGAAATTTCAACACTACAGTTGATGACTTCAAGCAAGCCTACTTAGAGAAAGGATATACGTTCCTATCTGAAAAATACGATCAGGGAGGTGTTACCATAAATGAGTTCGAAAGCCCTCAAGGTAATATTATTTATCTTGGGATCTACAACGATCTTTTAAACGACAGAATCATTATTGCTGTGACGGATAGGTATATCGAAGACAGAGACGATCTTGAAAATTATTACCAGTAGAATTGTTTGTCACATCAGTACATCGGACAATATGTACCAAACCAGATAAGGGTTTCAGAAATTCTAAAACTTGAACTATTTAAGGCTTATCACAGCAGTAATACAATAGCAATTTTATTGAGAACGATCGCCCTCCCTTAACAACCGCACAATCTCATCGTCCTCACCCCGTCGCAGGGCATAGTCGAGGGCAGTACGATTCCACTGATCGCGCACGGTGATATCGGCATCCTGGGCCAGTAGCAGACGGGTCAGCTCGACATGACCCTTAAAGGCGCTGAGGATAATCGGAGTTACACCTTCGCCATCGATCCAATTCACATCTGCGCCATGGTCAATGAGCCGTTGGGCGATCGCCAAATGCCCATCTCGTGCCGCATAGATCAGGGCTGTGTTGGTATGAACCACTGTGTTGGGGTCAACACCTTGAGAGAGCAACTGTTGCACGGTTGCTAAATCATTAGCCTTAGTCGCTTCGATCAGTTTCACCCCCAAGGGATCAGGTGAAGGGGTCGCAGTCTGGGGTGCAGAATCGAGGGCTGGGCTGGGTTGGGTTGGCGTGGAATTTGAGGCGGTACAGCCCCATAACGCCAGGGGAATGATCAGGAATAACGGGAAACCCAGATGAGGACAAGGAGGGGAGGGGCGATCGCGGTTCATGATGCTTATTAACGTGAGTTCTGGATAAACAGACATTGCGCAAGACGGTCGAAACCCAGCAGTATCAACAACAATACTGGCTCCGATATTGCCGGAGTCTGAGGGGGCAATCTCCCCCTCAGCGGGAGGTGTCGGGGGGCTGGACCCCTGACAACCGGGTTTGACAACGAGAGTTCAACGTTTTGAGGAATGCGATCGCTTCGCTTAAACGAAACTCACGTTAGCTTACCTCTCTTATATCAAGATCTCTGCATACCGACCCTAAATTGTCTGGCTCAAACTCCCACACAGCAATCGTTTCATAACTGCAAACTGAGAATTGAAAACTGCAAACTGAAATTATCCCAACCCCAAAACTGTCCCAGCGCTTGGAACATCCACCCGGCAATTGATTCGATAATACATAAGGACGGTAACGTTCTGTCTTTAATCCCCATTCCTGCCCTAAAACCCTCCATGCTCTTAAACCGCATTTCTCATCGCTTGGCGATCGCCCTCTCCGCCCTCACCTTAGGAACCCTCAGTTGGGCAACCTCGGCTCAAGCTGCCGAAGAAGTTGTGCTGACCTACGGCTTTCTGCAACAGTCGATCCCCGTTGAAGATCTGGCAGACTTTGCTGAAACGGGCGAGCAATCCCTGACGATTGGCCTCTTGGTCAGTGCCAGCGGCCAAGATCCCGATGCCATTCGCGAAGTGCTCAACCAACCAGCACCCCTCAAACACAGCTTAGCCAGTCGAGTCCTGAATACTCCGCCTGGAGAAGCCGCCTTGCGGCAGGTAGGCACGGTCGTTCATCACAATGCCCAAGAGGGGCGGGTTGAATCACTGCGAGCCGCCCTTGTTGCCTCAGCCGAAGACGATGATCAGGTCACGCTGATTGAAATATTGGAGAACTATCCCACCGATGCCATGTATGTGGATGGCGAGAAACTGATTGACTTGGTGGGCAAGATGAAGCCGCTGCTCGATCAGGTAGGAACCCTACAGGATGTTTTAGAGATCTT
Organism: Cyanobacteria bacterium P01_G01_bin.54; assembly: GCA_039180005.1. GTDB lineage: Bacteria > Cyanobacteriota > Cyanobacteriia > Cyanobacteriales > Spirulinaceae > SIO3F2. The sequence goes on from JBCDEB010000009.1 coordinate 30,815, forward strand.
GGGTGAACTGTAGGGCGATCTATACCTTCCCTTTGGACAAACTGACTCCCTCGCCTCTACTGCTTGAGCAGATCCAACAACTCCACCTCAAAAATTAGCGTTGAATTGGCAGGAATTGGGCCGAGTTCGGCATCACCGTAGGCGAGATCCGGGGGAATGATCAACTTGCGTTTGCCACCGATTTGCATGGAGCCCACCCCTTCATCCCAACCGGGAATCACCTGGCCCACACCAATCTGAAACTGGAACGGCATATCCCGCTCTACTGAGCTATCAAACACGGTGCCATCTTCAAGGGTGCCGTGGTAATGCACCTCAACAATGTCGCCCGGTTCGGGAGATTCTCCTTCACCTACCATGAGGTCGATATATTGCAGGCCGGAATCAGTTGTTACGGTCTCTGCTTTCGCATCCGGTTCGTTTGCGGCTTCTGCTGTTGCATCTTCGGTTGAGCCTGGCTCGGCTGAACAAGCTCCGAGCAGCAACCCTGCACTCACTAACAGTATTCCAATGACTCGCATTCTGCTCTGCCTCAAGATGATTTATGTTCTTCGCTCAATCTTACCGATAACCGTCTTAATCTAACGCAACAACCTGCACCCAATTGGCATAATTTGGGTCTTGGTTGTTGGTAATGGCAGTTAGTTTTTCCCGCAGCTTATTGGTTAATGGTTTCTCCTGGGGCAGGGCGTAATTTTCAATTTGCTTAATGGGCGTGATCTTCGCCGCCGTACCACTGAGAAAAACCTCATCGGCGATCAGCAGCTCGGTCTTATCCACGGGGCGTTCGATCGCCGGAATGCCCAAATTGCGAGCCAGGGTCAGGATGCTATCCCGAGTGATGCCTTCTAAAATGTCTTGGTCATAGCCGGGGGTGATCAACTGCCCATCGCGCACGACAAAAATATTCATTCCGGAGGCTTCACAGACTTTGCCTTGAGCATTGAGCAAGATCGCCTCATCAAATCCGGCAGAGACCGCTTCGGTCTTGGCGAGGGAAGAGGTGATGTAGGCACCGCTGATTTTGCCGCGCAGGGGCAGGCTGCGATCTTCTTGACGATGCCAGGAACTAATACGGCAACTGACGCCATCGGGGGAGAGATAGTCGCCGAGTTCCAAACCGTAGACAAAGAAGTCTTTTTCGATTTTGTGGAGGCGGGGGGCAATGCCGAGATCGGAGGTGTAGACGAAGGGGCGGATATAGAAGGAAGTGGTGGGCTGGTTTTTTTGGATGAAATCAACGATTACATGTTCGATCTTGTCGGCGGGCAAGTCATATTGTAAAAATCGGGCGCTGTTGCTGAGGCGTTGACAATGGCGATCGAGGCGAAAGAGCAAAATTTGGCGCGGATTACTCGGGTCAGGGATACCGCGCAAGCCCCCAAAGGCCCCGGTTCCGTAATGCAATGCATGGGTGGCGATCGAGACGTTCGCTTCGACAAAGGGCACAAACTGATGCCGGAAGTAGGCAATGGGAAGAAAGGTATGCATTAGGGTGATGAGGGATTGCGGTAGGGGCGCGAGCGATGGGGGTCAAACAATCAATCTCCCCATCATAACACCGGAAAGTTTGGGAAAAATTGCCGTCTGACGCGGGCTAGAAGGTGATCACTAATCGCGAAAACTCACCCGTGCACCGGGACGAATATCCATGTGCCAGAACCCCTTCCTCGCGCCAGCTAGACCAGTAAAACAGAGAAAATCCGCGAGAAAACTTAAGGATGTACATCCGTTTTCGGCCAGGAGACATCGGGCAAACTGGCAGGCGTCAAGGGATCAGCGCTAAATAGGAAGGGTGCGTCATATTCCATCTCGTTGGCCGTGGCGATCGCCACGGCCCGCCCCTGCAACTGAGCCACCATATAAAGCGACATATCAATGCCAGCGGCAATCCCCCCTGAGAAGACAATCTTGCCGTTATCCACAATGCGGCGTTGGGGCAGAATTTCGGTCTGGGGGGCAATAGAGCGCAGCAAGTCCAGGGCGGTATGATGGGTCGTGGCTTGGAGTCCATCGAGCAAGCCCGCCTTGGCGACAACCAAGGCACCGGTACAGACCGAGAGCAGATGGGTCAGGTTAGGAACTTGCTGGTTAATCCAGGCGAGGGTGCGATCGCAATGCATCACTTGGCGGCTACCCTGGCCACCGGGAACCAAGAGAATATCCAGTGCTGGGCAGGTCTCAAAGCTGTAGCGGGGGGTGACGCTCATCTGGTTGCGCGTCAGCACTGGGTCTGAGGTAACGGCGATCGTAAACACCTGAAAGGGACGGGGTTGCTCGGGCTGGTCTTCCCCGGTCACACCAAAGACTTCATAGGGTCCACAGAAATCTAAGATTTCTACGTCATCGAAGATTAAAATGCCAACGGTTTGGGGTGTTTTTGTCGGGGAGGTTGAGGAAGACATAGTCTGTATTAACGATCGGATCTTACATTGTAGATCTGAGTTCCGATAAAACCTGAGTTCTGGATAAGCGAACAGGACGAAAGCCCAAAGGATTCGAAGAAATCAACAAGACGGGCTCCGATATTGCCGGAGCCCGTCGGGAGCCCTCTCCCCCTCAGCGGGAGGTGTCGGGGGGCGGGTCCCCTGACAACCGGGTTTGACATCGAGATTGTTAGCGCTTCAAGGTATACGTTGACGAGTCTCTATAAACGGTTGAGCTAGCCGACATTTCAAAATCTGCTTGTTATAGTAACGATTGCAATCTTCCCCAATCTGAGCCATGAATCGCACCTTGGCAACCCCATTCCTGGCCCCCGCTCTCTGGATGGGTCTACTGTGTTGTGCCAGTTTGGACCGGCCTGCCATGGCTCAAACGATTACCCCTGCGAGCGACGGCACGGGCACGATCGTTCTTCAGCAGGGGAGCGATCGCTTTGAGATTCAAGGCGGTTCCCTCTCGGGAGACGGCCAGAATCTCTTCCATAGTTTTGAGCAATTTGGTCTGGATACGGGTCAAATCGCTGACTTTCTCACCCAGCCCCAGATTCAAAATGTCTTGGGTCGTGTGATGGGAGGGGATCCGTCTTTGATTAATGGCCTCTTGCAAGTCTCAGGGAGCAATGCCAATTTATACCTAATGAACCCGGCGGGGATTGTGTTTGGCCCTGATGCCAGCCTCAATGTGGGCGGCGATTTTTTTACCACCACGGCTGATGGCATCGGTTTGGGCAGCGATGGCTGGTTTAACGCCACGGGCAGCAATGATTATGCGGCTTTGGTGGGAGAGCCCCATACCTTTGCGTTTGAGGCGATCGCTCCCGGTGCGATTGTGAACGCGGGAGCGCTGGCAACCCCGGGAAACCTGACCTTGCTCGCGGGTGAGGTCGTCAATACCGGAGCGCTGAGCGCCAACACCGTTACCGTCTACGCTATGCCCGAGAGCGGGATGGTGCGGATTTCCCAGCCGGATCATCTGTTGAGTCTGGAAGTATTGCCGCCCCGAGATCGCCAAGGGAATGTGGGGGCGATCGCCCCCCTCGACCTGCCCACGCTGCTCACGGGCAGTCCAGTGAACTTGGACACCGAGGTTATAACCGCGCTAGATCCCGGCACCACCTGGGCGGCAGGAACAATCACCGCCAATGAAGTGAATTTACTCGGTGAGCAGGTGGCAATTCTGGAGACCATCACCACGCCCACCCACGGCTCGGTGCGCATCGGGGGGGACTATCTGGGTGGCGGCACCATTCCCAATGCCAAACGCACCTATGTGGCTCCCCAAGCCACGATCGCCGCAGACCAGGGTCGAGTGATCATCTGGTCGGACGAAGTGACCCGCTTTTTTGGCACCGTGAACGCCCCCGGCGGCTTTGTGGAGACCTCCAGTAAAGACTATTTAGAGGTGATCGGCTCTAGCGTCATCGCCACCGATTGGCTGCTGGATCCGCGTAATGTCACGATTGGCACTTTCACGTCTGGCACCTTCGCCACGTCCGGTGTCAACCCGATTATTTTTGAAGCCACCTCTGATGATGCCATCATCGATGTGACAACGATTACTGGGGCGCTGGCGGGTGGCGTCAGCATCGCTATCAACACGGGCGTTACCGGGACTCAAGCGGGTAATATTACGGTCGCCACGCCGATTAACCCGATTAACGTCAACGGCGGTCTAACCCTAACCTTGGATGCGGCCAACGATATCATCATCAACGCGCCCATTATTAACGGTGACACGACCGAAAGTCACTTCCTCAATGTTGAACTCTTTGCCGGGGGCAATATTGACATTAATGGGGCGATTACCACCCGGGGGGGCAAGATTGAGGCCCAAAGTACCGGGGGTAATATTGATGCCTCGGGCGTGACGCTCAGTACTGCTGATACAGGTGTTGCGTTCCTGAATGCTCAGGGCGGCAATGTTACGCTGACGGCTAACGGCACCATTACCACCGGGGCCATTGATGCTTCGGCTACCCATACAGCAGGCAGTAGTGCGATCGCGGGCACGGTGACGTTAAGCGCTACGAGCAACACGCCCATTCGCACAGCCCAGCAGATTGCAGGCGGTAGCCTGATTACCACCGAAGCGGGGGGGGCAATTACGACCACCACCATCAATGCCTCGGCAACAGCGACGGGTGGGGGCAATGGGACAGGAGGGGCTGTCACCTTAACAGCGGTGGGTTCCGCCAGTACGGGCGCGATCGATGTCAGTGCAATCGGCCTGACCGCAACGAACGGAACCGTCACCGTCAACCAAACCCCGGCCACCACGGTTTTTGTACCCGATGAAATCTTGGATGAGCAGTCAGAAGACTGTATCGGCGAGGGGTGCAATCCCGCCTTCGATGATGCGCCGGAGCACCGAGCCCTCCGCCATGGCGATGCTCCCATGCCCATGGCCTACTGTCGGGGTGATACCCAGCGGGCGATCGCGGTCGCCGAGGATCATTACTCCCAAGAACTGGGCAGTTATCTCAACCTGGGGCGTTTCCCTGCAACACTCAGCGGTGCTCAAACTCAGCAGGTGCTCCAAACCGTCGCCCGTACCAGTGGCCAAGCAACGGCGATCGTCTATATGGGCTTTTGTACCCCCAGCCAGACCACAGCCCTAGACGCCGAGCGGACGCCCAGTCATCACCCCAAGCAGACTGTATCTGAGCCAGGGTCAGCGTCTGAGTCAGCTAATGTGCCAGACCGCGATCGCCTCGTGCTGGTCGTCGGACGACCCGAGGGCGAGCCCCTGCGCTACGAGATCAACGTCAGCCGCCGTCAACTGCAAGACGTCAGCCGTCGGTTCCGGCGCAGTGTTGCCAACCCCAGTCGTCGTACGGCTTACCTGGAGCCAGCCCAGCAACTCTATGACTGGATTCTCAAGCCCCTGGAGGCAGACTTGCAAGCAGCCGGGATTGACCATCTCGCCTATGTACCCGTACCGGGGCTGCGCACCATACCGCTGGCCGCTCTCCATGATGGTAATGACTTTGCGATCGCCCGCTACAGCTTGAGCCTACTCCCCTCCCTCTCCCTCACCAACCCTACCCCAGTTAGCCTCCACAACCAGACGGTGCTGGCTATGGGGGCGGCAACCTTTACGGAGCAGCCGAGTCTACCCGCCGTTCCGGTGGAGCTGGCCGCGATCACCGAGCAACTCTGGCAAGGCGAAGCCTACCTCAACGAAGCCTTTACCTACCAACGCCTCAACCAAGCCCGTCAAGCGACGCCCCATGGCATCATTCACCTGGCAACCCATGCTGCCTTTCGGCCCGGCCAACCCCAACAGTCCTATATTCAGCTTTGGGATCGGCGGTTGGCCCTGCCTGCGGTTCAACGCCTGGATTGGCGATCGCCCCTGGTGGAACTGCTCATCCTCAGCGCTTGCGATACGGCCCTAGGCGATCCTGATGCTGAGTTGGGCTTTACCGGACTGGCAGTATCCACCGGAGCCAAGTCCGCCGTGGGCAGTCTCTGGATCGTGAGTGATTTGGGCACCTTGGCCTTAATGGCCCAGTTTTATGGACAATTGCAAACAGCGGATCGGGCCCAAGCCCTCCAACAGGCTCAGCTCGCCATGAGTCGGGGACAGGTTACGATTCAGGATACCCAGCTGAGGCTCGCACCCACTGGCACTGGCTCCAACGCAGTTGCACTCCCACCAGAGCTGCTGCGCTTTGCCCCCACAGACTTTAGCCATCCCTTCTATTGGGCCGCCTTCACGCTGGTGGGGAGTCCTTGGTAAGCGCGTCTTTCGTCCGGGAAACGGTTGGCAGCGGGAGGTCACAGCGCAGCGCTGGGGGCGCGACGGGGAGGGTCAGCATGACCGTTGTGCCTAAGTCCGGCTGGGATTCAATACTCAACTCGCCATAATGCTGCTCCACAATAATTTGATAACAAATGGGCAGGCCGAGGCCGGTGCCTTGACCCACGGGTTTGGTGGTAAAAAAGGGGTCGAGGCTATGGGCTTGAATCTTTGGCGTCATGCCCCGGCCATTGTCGGCGATCGCAATTTGCACCGCCTCGATCGCACTGGTCTTGGCTGCAATTGTTCCAGCCAATGTAGAGCAGACCGAGCGAGTCGTAATGGTGATCGTTTTCGGTTCTCCATCCTGGGTTTGTACCGCATCAATAGCATTGTTGAGGAGGTTCACAAACACCTGATTGAGCTGACTGGCGTAGCCTTGAATCGTGGGGATCTCACCATAGTCCTTATGAACTTTAAGGGCGGCTAAACGATTGTCGAGAACCAGCAGGGTATTCTCTAAACCCTGGTTTAAATCCACTTGCTTCATGCCCATTTCATCAAGCTGCGAGAAGCTACGCAACGAGAGAACAATATTACGGATGCGCTCGGCTCCTGTTTCCATCGATCGCACAATATCCTGGAGATCCTGTTGGACAAATTCCAGATCAATATCGGCAAGCTTTTGGCGCAGTTGGGGTGAAATATGGGGGGACTCCGTTTGGTAGTCGGCAATCACATCGAGCAGATCTTGGCTATAGGATTTAACATAGCTCAAATTGCCATAGATAAAATTAACCGGGTTATTGATTTCATGGGCAATCCCAGCAATCAATTGACCGAGCCCCGACATTTTTTCTTTCTGTACCAGTTGAGTGGTCATCTTCCGATTGGCCTGGGCAATCTGAGAAATGGTCTCAAACCAGGGCAACCAGTCTTCAGGCACTTCAGGAATTGCTGCGATTTGTTTTTGATTGACGGAGCGAATATGCTCGATGAGCTGGGTCGCCGGCACAATAAACTCACGGCGAATCAGGCGATCGCTAATCAGCAACGAAAGAATTAACCCCAGCAAAAACAAGCCCCAACCCGTCCCTAAGCGCAGCAGCAGCGGTAGCATAAGGCTGGTCTTGGGCAGGATATGCACCAGTTGCCAGGGGGCTTGGTGGAGGCCTTGGACAATGATCAAATTCGTGCCGTCTTCCAGCACCGAGACCGTATTTGGCGTGGCGATCGCCTGAATTTGTGTTTGCAGTCTGGCGGTTAAGACCTCATCAACCGACCAAACCAATTGGGGTGATGTCTCAGATTGAGCTTGGGTATCGACATAGGCCAACACTTGATGGCGATTATTGATGAGAAAACTCTGTCCGGCTGGCCATTGCTGAGACCGCAGAATTTGGGTGAGCGCATCAAGCTTGAGATCTAAGCCAACTGTGCCTCGAAAGCGATCGCGCTCGTAGATCGGTGCACCACAGCTAATAATCGTCTGGGTATTCGTGGCATCCAGATAAGCCGCAGTCCAAAATTGGTGGCGATCGGGGTTATTCTCAGGCTTACCCAGCGTAAAAATTTCATACTGTAAGAGTTGAGGTTCAAACCGAAATTGGCTCGAGGGCATCCACGGCGATCGATTGATAAATTGTTCGGTCGAGAGATAATAGGCAGCGATCTCACTGTCAATAATTGTGTGGGCAGTCTGGAGGATCGGATTAAGTGAAACAGCCATCACCAGATCACGATAAAAATTGGAGGGGCGCTCCTTAAGTGTCCCCAACCCAGTTACATTTCCTACCCCTTGAGAGCTATAGGGCTCAGGAATCTGGTCTAAATTATAGTAAGGTAAATCATTGACTACTTCAGTGCTTAAACCATCAATCAACAATGATTCTGTGTAGCCGACCTGAGCCATAGCATAAAATGAGTCAGCCTGAAGTTGAATTTCCTCAACATAGTCCGTTGTTGTCTTAAGGGTGTTATCTAAGATCGCAACGTCTTCTTGGAAACGATTTTTGAATACCGTAACTTCATACTGATATTGAAAATTGAACTGCCAATAAAATAGCACCAGGCTCACCAAACTAACCGCAATCAAAGCAAAACGGATGATGAACTTATAGCGTTTGAATATCATACAGTCAGAGCAAAAAACAGGAGGATGGGATAATCGTTTGTGTCATGCCAAGGGTCATAACCAGTCGCTATCGACTGCCAAACTCAAACGACCCACAATAATTGTTATCTATCGATGACAATTTTACCATTCTCCCTTATTTCTTTGATTCTATGCCCCGTTCCGCCCAAAAAGCCCCACGACCCAGCAAAATCTGCCCGGTTTGCCAACGTCCCTTTACATGGCGCAAAAAATGGGCTGACTGCTGGGAGGAGGTCAAGTATTGCTCCGATCGCTGCCGTCGGCGGCGCAATCAAGCCCAAGAACCAAAGACACGTTACTAACTGTATCCACCCGAGTTCTGGATCAGTAAAACTATCGCGTTTTTCACACAGCCCCTTTTCCTGTTGTTTGGGTCGGGCGCTCTATCGCTTGTCCCGTAAGGCTTCTGGCTCTAACTGACGACACGTCCTAATTCAAATGAGCCGTATCTGCTTCCTGCGCTTGAGCATACAGCCGTTCCCAGAGCAGGGTTAACTGTTCCGGTGGGCAGCAATCCAGTAATGCCCGGTACACTTCGTAGAGTCGCGCCGCATTCTCGCCCAGCAGTGGATTCAAATCCCAAACATCCTGCACCCAATCCTTGGGATCGGTCTGGTCAAAGACGAGGCGATCGAGGAGCTGTTTGAGTTCAGCGTCAGAGAGAGCCATGGAATTTTAGTTCGCAGTTAACAGTTAACAGTTCGCAGTTCCTCATCTGGGGATGAGCACCCCTGCAGTCAGACCAGCTCCCCTTTTCCGTTGCCCTTTAACCTTTCCCCCTCCTCACCCCACAGATACCCAAACAGCTCCTGCAAGCGGGCGCGATCGCTGAGATATAAGTAGCCAATCAGGGTTTCAAAGCCGCTGGCCTGCTGGTAAACCTGAGCCGCAAGACGTGGAGGGCGGCGAGTCGTGGCATTGCGCCCCCGCCGTACCCAGTCCTGTTCCTGAGGGGTGAGGTGGGGTTGCCAAAGGGCAAGATACCGGGCTTGTTGCTCCGCCCGAACCTGGTTGACCACCTGCTGGTGATAGTCTGCAATACGCCGAGGCGGCAAGAGATAGGCAAGACGCATATACAGCTCATAAACGCTATCACCAATGTAGGCCAGGGCATTGGGGGTGAGGCGCTCCGGTGGACTCTCCGGAGGCAATGAACCCGAGCAAGACAGACATTGCGCTCCGGCCCAATGAACAATTGCGCTGGAGCACAGGCTGGGGGCGATCGCAACGATTGGCTTGGGCTCAGTCATACCTTACGCCTGCTCAATCACCTGACCGCTGCCTGGCTCGTGCAGAATGGCACCAACAAACCATCCGTTCAAAATGAACAGAATGCGTGTCAAACCAACAGTCTGAACGTTGAACGTTGAACCTGGAATCATATGGGTCTCAGGATGGTTTTACATTTTCCAACGCCGCCTCTAGAGAGGGTTGTAGTGACAAAAACTTCTCCAAGTGCACCAGCTTAACCGTTTGGGTCACGCGGGGATTGGAGACCATCTGCAAGCTACCGCCAGCGGTTTGGGCTTGTTTGACCAGTTGCACGAGCGCCCCTAAGCCAGAGCTGTCCACAAAGTCAATTTGGGCTAACACCAAAATGATGTTTTTGGGGCCATTGTCGATATAGTTGCCAATCACTTTCCGGAGGGCTGGCTCAGAAAACGCATCGAGTAGACCCGTTAACCGAAAAATTTGGCAGTTTTCTTGCACTTCGACGGTGCCCCGGAGGCTGACTGTCAATTGAAGCTGTTCAGGCAATTCCCTTACCCTCCCCTAAATGCGTCATCAAATCAGTCCATTAGTATAGCAGGGTGATGAGACGTTTTTGAGGGAGAGGGACGCTCAGGGAGTAGGCAAGGTTTAACTGTTTAGGACTGACGCATTACGGACCCTGCACACTATATCTGGATCCTCGATCCCCCCTGTCCCCCTTAATAAGGGGGGTGGCGCAGCCGGGGGGATCTTGAAAGCCTTGTGAATGAGTGCAAGTACGTTAGTCCTGACTTTGAATTCCTTCCCCAAGAGCCGATATAGTTGAAGTTCACATGCCTTCTACCCCCACTCAACTGCCGTGCCGAAAGTAGGCATCCTCTATAACGACATCAAACCCACCGCCTGCCGAGTGGCTAGCGAACTTCAGCAAGCGCTAGAAGCCCGTGGCTGCGAGGTTTGTGTGAGTTCGAGTGCGGGGGGAGTGCTCGGGTATGTTCAGGCCGATCCCCCTCCCAAACCCATCTCTTACCAAAACCTCATCCCTGCAGGGTTTGATGAAACAATGGAGTTTGCCATTGTCCTCGGTGGTGATGGGACAGTGTTGGCGGCCTGCCGACAGATTGCGCCCTGCCATATCCCACTGTTGGCTGTAAATACTGGACATTTAGGCTTCTTGACCGAAACCTACGTCAACCAACTCGGTAGCATTATCGATAAACTGATTGACGGAGAATACCAAGTCGAAGAACGCGCCTTGCTGACGGTGACGGTCTATCGTCAAACTGAACGCCTCTGGCAGGCTCTCTGCCTCAACGAAATGGTCGTACATCGGGAACCGCTAACCAGTATGTGTCACTTTGAGGTTAAAATCGGTCGCCATGCCCCGGTGGACATTGCCGCTGATGGTGTCATTGTTGCCACACCGACGGGCTCGACAGCCTATTCCCTGAGTGCCGGTGGACCGGTGGTGACGCCAGATGTCCCAGTGCTGGTCATCTCGCCGATTTGTCCCCATTCTTTGGCTTCACGGGCCCTGGTTTTCTCGGATACGGAGCCATTGACGGTGTTTCCGGCTACCCCGAATCCGATGGTGATGGTGGTCGATGGCAATGGTGGTTGCCCAATCTTGCCCCAAGATCGCATCGAGATCCAAAGAGCCCCCTACAATGCCCGGTTAATTCGGCTGGAGTTGCCAGAATTTTTCCGGCTGCTCCGGGAGAAGCTCGGTTGGGGCTTGCCTCATATTGCCAAACCGACGGCGGTGGAACTGCCCTAGGCACCACAACTGCCCTGCCAAAATGCCGAGTGATCAGCCATAATGCCAGCAGGATTTCTAACCCGTATTGCAACTTCAGTATGAGCCAGCAGCCTTCTGTATTGGTCGTTACTCCCGAGCGGCACCTCCTGGGGCAGATCCAGCAGGATTTGCAGGCGGTGGGCTATGGGGTTATGGGAGTGGCAACAGGGCGTCAAGCGCTGCAGAGCCTGGATAAACAAGCTGTGGCTTTGGTCGTGATTGATGTGGTTCATCTGGCGGCTGCGGGGGTTAAGCTCTGCCAGGATTTACGTGCCCAAGGCGATCGCACCGCCATCCTACTATTGTTTGAGCGTGAGTCCCTCAGCGATCGCATTACCTGTTTGGAAGCGGGGGCCGATGATTATCTCCTCCTGCCCTATCGCAGTGAGTATTTCACAGAGCAGGTCAATTTCTATGTGCAGGCCCCGGCCAGTCCGACCGCTCAACTCCAATTTGGTGACCTCAGCTTGGAACTCAATACCCGTCGGGCGATGCGCGGAACCCATAGCTTTGATCTGACCATGAAAGAGTTTGAATTGCTGAAATACCTGATGCAACATCCACTCCAGGTGGTGACCCGTGAGCAAATTCTGCAAAATGTTTGGGGTTATGATTTTATTGGCGAGTCCAATGTGATTGAGGTTTATATTCGCTACCTACGCCTCAAACTCGAAGACAAGGGCGGCAAGCGCCTCATCCAAACGGTGCGAGGCGTTGGTTATGTGTTGCGGGAGGCTTAGGCGCAATGACAAAGCATGACGGGTATTGGCAACGCTGGCGATCGTCAACTCATTTTGAATTCGGAATGCGGAATGCGGAATTGAGAACCGTCCTGGGCCGGGTGATGCTGTTTGGCACAGAGAAATTTTTTCTGCTTTGCCGGAGGAGTCGGCTAACATGGCGCTGGGCTCAAATGGGCTTTATTCTGCTGCTGGGTTTGGGGCTCGGTTTGGCCAGTTGTTCCGAATTGAGTACTGCCTCTGCTGATTCTCCCCTAGAAACGTCTCCCGAATCCCCCCCTGAATCCGTGGCCGAATCCCCTTTGCCGACATCTCAACGTGAGGCGCAACACTTGCCGATCGAAGCCCATCTTTATCTGGGCGATCGCCCCGAGCCTATTTTGCTCGAAGTGGCCCGGACGCCCCGCCAGCAGGCCCTGGGACTGATGCACCGCGATCGCGATAGCTTACCCGACAACCAGGGCATGTTCTTCCCCTTTGAGCGGGTTCGACGGGCGCAATTTTGGATGAAGAACGTGCGGTTTTCGCTGGATATGCTCTTTATTCAGCGCGGCAAGGTGGTGGCGATCGCCGCCAATGTGCCCCCCTGCGTGATTGAGCCCTGTCCGGTTTACGGACCTAACACCCCTGTAGCTGGGGTGATTGAGCTTGCGGGCGGCCGGGCGGAACGCCTCAAGATTGAAGTTGGCGATGCCATCCAAATTGAATTTCTCCCAGAAGCTGCACAACCGAGCCAATAGGCTGTAAGATTAGCTACACTATTCAGACTGAGCGCCAGTCTTCCTGAGCATTGTCGCTTTAGCCGCCGTTAGACGAATCATCCCAATTGATGAGATGTCAATCTTCACTGGGTTAATGATTATGTTTCTGGCGACGGTTTAGTTCTGAATCTAAAGACGCTGTTCTAAAGGGTTCTGTGTCGATCTGGTGCTGTGTGGATTTCTCCGCTTAAGGTTCAGTTCTGGCTGTAACCCACTTGAGCCAATCGGCTAACGCTAGTTTGGCCAAAGGATGGAGTAGGGGCGATCGGAAAACCGCCTAAAATTTTAGATCCTGATTTAACAAGATGGTGAATAATATCGTCAAAATGGAGGTGATAACAAACTATGCAACGAGGGATTTCGAGCCGTTTGAATCAATTTCTCAGGGATGACTTGTCTCTGTCCCAGGACTCAATCGAGATTGCCCGGCGACATTGGGAAAAGAACCCCGGTTCCTTCCCGATGGTGCTCTGGCAATATGGCCTGGTGACGCTAGAGCAACTTGAGCGGATCTTTGACTGGCTAGATCATAGCCAAGCCGTTTCATCCTCTTTTACAGATGGTTGATGTGTGAGTGTGAATCAATGGGGAGTGAGTAAACGTTCGTTAACGAATGCAGTTGGCTGACGGTGCTTCCGGATTTGGGGTGAAGTTGATAGCGAGCAAACCGATTGCTGTTGTTGTTCACGGAATCTATGATCTCAATTGATCTTGCCAACCATGTTTTATTTAGCGGAATATGACTGGGCTACCCAAGGGAAAAGGACAAGCCTTTTCCCTTTTGATGTTTGAGGGTATCTATCAATAAAATCTTAAACTCAATCCATGAACCCAACCTATGCCTTTGCCCCCATCGACCCGGCTGTTGAGCGAGCCCGCCTCCAACGCATTGAAGCGACCTTCGATGCCACGACACATCAATGGTTGCAGCAGGCGAATTTAACGCCAGGGCAAACGGTTCTGGAGGTAGGACCTGGCGCCGGTTCGATCGCCCAATGGCTGAGCCAGCAAGTGGGCGATCGGGGCCGCGTCGTGGCGATCGATCACGACCCAACCCATTGGCAGACGATAACCACTCCCAATCTGGAAAAAGTAATTTGTGACTTGCACCAATGGGACTACCCTCCTAAGACCTTTGATCTGATTCATGCCAGATATGTGCTGATTCATGTGCCCCAGGCCCAAACCATTTTGCAGCGACTCTACCAAACCCTAAAACCGGGCGGGGTGATGGTGCTCGAAGAACCGGATTTTAGTCTATCTCGACTGATTCAAGGCTCGCCGACGATCCAAACGGCCTATGCACAGGTGAATGCAGCGATCGCCGCGATGTTTCGCCACAAGAACCTCGACCCGGCCTGGGGTTTGCAATTGCCCACCCAGCTCATGACGGCTGGATTTGAGCTGACGACCCAGGCGGTGGCGACCCACCTGGCTGCGGGAGGCTCAGCGATCGCCCAGCTCATGGCGCAGTCCGCCCAGGTCTTGGTGGCTCAATATGTGGCCACAGGGGAAGTCACCCCGGAACAGTTGCAGGTTTATTGTGAGAGTGCCCAAGATGCAGCGGTTTGGGCGATCTATTTCACGACGGTGCGAGCGATCGCCCGTCGTCCTTTCTAGGGTTCAGAGTTTAGCGTTTAGCTCTCAAAGGGCGAATTTCTGTCATTGGGGCTGGGGATAACGTGTCCTCCGCAGACCGTTGCACCGTAAAATAGAAGAGATTTGGCTTCGGGTTTGCTTTGGCAAACCTGAGTCTTGGATAAGCGAAGCTATCGCATTCTTCAAAGTACTGAAATCTCAATGTCAAACCCGGTTGTCAGGGAACCAGCCCCCCCACACCTCCCGCTGAGGGGGAGATTGACCCCTCAGACTCCGGCAATACCGGAGCCAGTATTGTTGGTTCTATTGAGTTTCAGTATCTTTCGCGGTGTCTACTGATCCAGAACTCAAGTCTGACAAGGATTGCTTGAGGCATAAATCAGCCAACACCAGTCACAGTTCATCAGACTCAAGTCCAGGTATATCAATCGATTTGATCACTGCGAACTGCGAACTGTAAACTGCGAACTGCGCTAAAACAAATGGGTAAAACGATTTGGGAACTCGATTTTTATTCCCGGCCGATCTTTGATGAAAATAAGAAGAAGGTCTGGGAATTGTTGATCTGTGAAAGCCCGTTGACCGTGGTGCGATCGCCGGATAGCCTCTTTCGATTCTCGAAGTTTACCAACAGTCAGACGGTGAACTCAATTTGGCTTAAGGCTGCTCTCGAAGAGGCGCTCGCTGCTGCCCCTACACCGCCCCAACGGATTCGTTTTTTCCGCCGCGCGATGAACAATATGATTATCAAGGCCTGCGAAGACGCCAGCCTAGTGGCCGTTCCCAGCCGACGCACCTACACCCTCAACCATTGGCTGGCGGAGCGCCTGGAGACTGTTTATCCCCAACAGGCCGGTTATGACGCGGCTGCCGCGAGCAATGCCTCGGTACAATACCCCGCGCTCAACCCGATCGCCCTCCCCGATGCGGTGCGGGGCGACAAGCGCGATCGCTGGGCCTTGGTCAACCTGGAGGCGCGATCGCTCCAGGAGATGGTGGACTGGGAGGTTGCCTTTGGCGAGGGTTTTCCCCTGGAACTAACCGCCGTACAACCAGAAACGCCCATTCCCGGTTTACTGATTTTCTCGCCTCGCGCCCTGCCCCTGAGTGGTTGGATGGCGGGTCTGGAGTTGGGCTATCTGCACCTGGAAGAAAAGCCCCTACCCCGCCTCTGTTTAGAAACGGGCAGCAGCGACAGTTGGATTTTAGCCGATCTCAAGTCCAAGGGAATGGTAGCAGAGGCCCAGCAGTTTGAGGTGGCCAAACAAGCCAGCGATGGAGTGCATTTTCTGGCATTACAAACCCGGCAGGAGAATGAGGCGTTTGCCGGGTTTTGGCTGTTGCAGGGGTGATGCTAACCCACCGGCTGCACTGCACTAAGGGCAAAATCATTCTTTTTAAGTTCCTCAGCCAGCACCAGGCTATTCTGGACACGATCGACAAAAAGTACCCCAGCGAGATGATCCATCTCATGCTGGATCACCCGTGCCAGTAAACCAGCGGCGCGACGTTTTTGGGGGCGGCCATTTTCATCTTTGTAGCTCACCTCGATCGCCTCAGGACGCACCACATCTAGATAGACACCCGGAATACTCAAGCAGCCCTCTTCCGCTGTACAGAGCCCCTTGCTTGCCCGAATGATCTTGGGATTAACTAAAATAAGCGGCTTGGTGGCCGCCTCATCCGGTTGGTGATCAATCACGATCACCTGCTTGTTCACCGCCACCTGGGGCGCAGCCAAGCCAATGCCGTTGGAGCTGTACATGGTTTGTAGCATCTCACGGGCGAGCTTGCGGATCGACTCATCCACCTTGGCAACCCGCTTGGCACCCTGGCGCAGAACGCGATCGCCCAAATAATGTAAGTCCAGGGGGGGATTTTCCAGCTTTTGCTTAGCAACGGCAACAGACGACATAGAACGATGAGCGCTATCAATAACAAATATTTACAAAGCTATATTGTAACGTAACCCTATCTCCGTGGGTGGCCCGTTGTGCTCTGCGTAGACATTTGCTCAGAAAAAAGGTGAGGAGATGCTATAAGTTTTATCCAACCCTCCTCTCCTCTTAAACCATGACGCGCGGCAAAATTTTAGCAATTGTTACGGGTATTATTTCGGTCACACTGGCCCTGCTCTACCTGGCGTTGGTGCAAATCCTGGACTGGCGTGGGGAAATGCTGCCCGCACCGACAGATTTATCCGATAACCTATCGCTGCTCTTGTGGGGCTAGTACTCGACGGCAGAAATAAGCCACCTGTTCAAAATCCACCCAATATCTTTCATACAGGCACTTTGAACTTTGTTGGTGAGCAAAGCGAGACTTGCCGAAGGCTACGCTGCACTTTGAACGTCCACCCTGCGGTACGAGAGAAGAACCGCAAAGATCACCATTCCCTGCGGGGCGAGCTCTGGAATTATGAGGCGATCGGCGGTGAGCCGCTGCCCAAGGTGTGGAGTTGCCCCGAGTCGGCATACCGCACCGCCAGCTCTATTGCCATCGCAACCGTATTTATGCTTAGTTTTTCTCAAAACAAAAGGGCATATTTGCGTAGATTGACTGACTTGGCCAGGGGCATTTTCCCCTACTATTAGAGATTGGGGGATAATCAAAATTGTCTGAAACAATACACCCTCTCATCCACTGTTCAGTCTCTATACTTGTCGATGAGTTCCTGTTCTGCTGAATCTGTCCGTCTTCCCGACCCTCAGGCAACGAGTCAGCAATGTCATGTTCTGTGGCTGGGTCGCGATCGCCACCTCATTCATCTGACCCAGCTTCAAACTCAACTTCAGGCGACTTGGCAATTCTATTCTGTTCAGACTTTAGTGGCTGCCCAACAAATCACCCAGAGCCAAACGATTGATGTGGTGGTGTTGGCGCTGCCAGAAGCAGCGCTCTGGTCAGCAGTTCAGACCGATTGGCTACGGCAGTTTGCCTGCCTGGTTTGCCTGGCCGATGACAATACTGAACTGGGGCTGTCCCTGTTGCAAGCGGGGGTTCAGGATTATCTCCTTGCCAGCGAATGTAATGCACAACAACTGCAGCGTCGTCTGCAAGCCGCTCAAGTGCGCTTTAAGGCAATGGCGCATCGCCAAACCACTCCGGCAAATGCTCTCCTGTCCGCTCTGCCCACCGTGTTTTTTCAATGCGATCGCCAGAGTCGGCTGAGTTTTTTGAATCCAGCTTGGGAGCGACTCATCGGGATTCCCCGGGCTGAAACACTAGGAACCTTATTGACCGACTATATCTATCCGAGCGATCGCCCTGCCTTTGACGCGGCCTGCCAAACCCTCCTCGACAGCCCCAGCGCTGGATCGCAAAAATGCTGGATTCGCCTGTTTGAGCTGACCGGCCGCTGTCGCTGGTGTGAAATTTGTCTCACCCTAGAGCAAGATGAACAGCAGCAAGCGATCGGTTTCCTCGGTCAGATCTACGATCAGACGGAGCACCATCAGCAGCAGCAAAATTTGCGCCTCAGTGAACGCTTCTGGCGGAGCTATTTTGAATCTTCTTTGGTGGCGATCAGCATCATTTCTACTGAGAATACGTATCTCCAGGTTAACCCGGCCTTCTGTGCCCTGCTGGGCTACGCCCGACCCGAATTGATGCATCGCTGCTGGTTTGATCTGACCCATCCCGATGATCTGGATACCGACATGCAGCTCTATCAACAGCTCTGCACCGGCCAGATCAACACCTATACCCTCGATAAGCGCTACATCTGCAAAGATGACCGCGTGATCTATGTGCGGCAGTCTGTGAGTGGCATGTGGAATGATGCAAATGAACTGGAGCAAATCACCTGTACCCTGCTGGATTTGAGCGATAAATATGCCGCCGAAGCGGCCCTCTCCCGAAGTGAGGAGCGCTTACGACTGGCTCTCACAGGAAGTGGACTTGCCCTCTGGGACTGGAATCTGACCCTTAATGAAGTTTACCTGAGCGCGGAGTGGAACACGATGTTGGGCTATACCGACGAACCTCTCTCTGGCCCCTGGCAACTCTGGGAACACTTGATTCATCCGGATGAGCTAGAACTGGTTTGGCAACGACTCCAGCAGCATTTTCGGGGTGAGAAACCCTTTTTTGAAGTGGAATATCGACTCCTGACCCAAACTGGAACCTGGAAATGGATCTTGGCTCGGGGCAGGGTGTTTGAGCGAGATCAGTTGCAAAATCCCCTGCGGATGACGGGAACGCATCAGGACATTAGCGATCGCAAAGATATCGCCCAGATGAAGAACGAGTTCATCTCGATCGTTAGTCATGAGCTCCGCACCCCACTCACCTCGATTTATGCGGCCCTCAGATTGTTTAAAACCGGTTGCTTTGGTCAACTCAACGATCGGGGTCAGGAAACCCTGGCCATTGCTCTGCGCAATACCCAACATCTGACCCAACTGATTAACGATATCTTGGACCTCGATCGCCTAGAGCGAGGCACCAGCCACATCCAAAAGCAATGGTGCGATACTCAAGATCTCGTCAATCAGGCGATTGAAACCATGCGCTCGACGGCCCAAGATCGGGAGGTGGGTTTGGATGTCATCTACAATCCCACCCTAGTGCAACATCAGGGAACCCGCATCTGGGCTGATGCGGTGCAGATTGTGCAAGTGCTCAGCAATCTCTTGAGTAATGCGATTAAATTCTCCCCACCCGATAGCACGGTGACCATTGTCTTGCGGGCCAATGCTAAAGCCGTCCTGTTTGAGGTGCATGACTACGGTCGGGGTATTCCCACCGATAAGCTGGAGAGTATCTTTGAACGGTTTAAGCAGGTCGATGCCAGCGACACTCGCGAAAAGGGCGGCACGGGCCTCGGACTCACGATCTGTCGTCAGATTGTCGAGCAGCACGGTGGGCAAATCTGGGCCGAGAGTGTATTTGGTTGTGGTAGCTTGTTGTCGTTTACCATCCCGAATACCCAGACGTTGACGTCGGTGGAGCGGGTTTGAAACCCGCCCCTACTCGATTACCAGCTCACAATCGGGAGCTGAAACTGTGCCATCCGGCATTGTTGTCCGACAAAATTTCACGTTGCTTAGATCGGCACCCTGGATCAAGGCACCGTTGAGTTGGGCAAAGGAGAGATCGGCCCCAGAGAGATCAGCATTGCGGAGATCGGCTTTATGAAGTTGAGCCCGTTGCAGTTGGGCTGCGTTGAGATTGGCCCGTTGTAAATTGGCCCAGGTGAAATTGGCGTCATTAAAGTTAGCCTGTTGGGCTTGGAGGTCTTCGAGTTTGGCACGGCTGAGATTGGCCTCTTGCAGATTAGCCCCCATTAAATCTGTGCGCACCATCTGGCTCTCCTGGAAATCAGACCCCTGGAGTTGGGCATTGACCAGAACCGCTTGATCCAAGGTTGCCTTTTGCCAACTCGTGCCGACTAGCTCGGCGCCTCGGAGGTTAGCCAGGCTTAGATCAGCCTGGCTTAGAGTCGTGCCCCGTAGATTGGCAAAGCTCAGGTCAATGAAACGGAGGTCGGCTTGGCGCAAAATGCTGCTGCGAATAATGGCACGTTCGAGATGGGCTCCTCTCAGGTCAGCCGTTTCGAGGTTGCAGCGATCGCAGCGCCGCGTGGCCAAAAGGGTTTGAATATTCTCGTCGAGCTCCCGCAGCTCGGCTTGGGTTGCACTGGCCACCGGGTGGGCCAGGAGGGTGAACAGTAGGCCGCTGAGGGCGAGGGCGATCGCAGGGGGGCGTTGGAACATGGTGGGGCAGGGGTCAATATCATTCACTGTACTATAAGCACCCAAGAATCTTGAAACCGTTAGGGTCGGTCAGCAGTCGGGTCATACATTGAAAGTCTCAGCCAAAAAGTTTTGCCCAAGTGATAGGTTTTGCTGACAATCTGGGTATACATAAGTAATAAGGGTGTTATCGCCAAAATCAGCAATAACAGTCCTCAATGCTCTGGCAATTCTGTCAGAAAATCTCCCCATGGTTGCGCCAAACTGCATTTCAATCTGACTTCAGATTGCCATGGATGAGGTGTGCTAATCGAGCTCAAAGGCTGGATTGGTACAAGCTTTTCGTGCTCAAGTCCCCACAATCAGCGATCGCCCACCTAAGGGATGCAACCGATGTTCAAAGAAATACGACCAAAGTTTTTGAAGATGATTGACAACGACAAGATGAGTGAGGTCGGTGGGTTTACCCTCATCGAACTCCTGATTTTTTGCATCATTATTGGCATGCTGGTTGCCCTTTTCTTACCCTGCTTCTTGGATCAAGCCGACAAAATACAGCAGACGGGCACTCAGCAGGATGTTGGTGCGACTCGGTGTTCAGAACAAGCTGACTCTCGAAAAAATCATATCCACATAACCCCGCTTGCTGAGCTGGCGATTATTCTTCAAGCCGCAACTGCCCACTCCGGTGACTGGATGGAAAAATATGGCAGGATAGCAGGTTGCTAATATCGCTCATGATGACGCACACGTTGAGTCTATAATCAGTACGATTTCAGGCAGTCTGCGTTCAACCCAAGACCAGAATGGGTACACCAGTCTACGAAAGCCGATAGATCTTAAAATACAGATGGAAGCAGGCTGGCGAACTGTCAATCAGCGCTCTAATAGCCGTTTGCCCAGGAAGAGGGCGACGCCGATAGCGATAGCGGCTCTGGAGACTGTCGTCATTACATCGAGTGGTGCAGGTACAACGACAACGCACCTCAACGGTTCTGCGCTTTGAGGATTGCCACAGCAAATGTCCAGATGTGGGGCAAAACCCTACAATGGGAACTGTATCTTCTTCGGTAGCTTACACGTTACGGTATGACCAACCCCGATGATGAGCTTTCGCTCGCCCAGGAACTCACCCTCCAAGCCCGGATTCTGGGCAGTTTTGTTGGTATTTTCTGGCTGGTGGAAATTGTCGACCAGTTGTTATTCCAAGGACAGCTCGATCGCTTTGGCATTTGGCCCAGAGAGGCGATCGGTCTCCAGGGCATCTTTTTTGCTCCCTTTTTGCATGGTTCCTGGCCCCATCTGATTAGCAATACGGTGCCATTTGTGATTCTCGGCTGGTTTGTGATGATTCAGGAAACCGCTGATTTTGTAATTGTCACGATATTTAGTCTGGTGACGGCGGGTTTGGGCACTTGGCTCTTTGGTGCGCCCCAGTCCCTCCATGTGGGTGCGAGTAGCCTCATCTATGGCTATTTGGGTTTTTTACTGTTGCGGGGCTATTTTGAGCGCAACCAGACCTCGGTCATGCTCTCCATTTTGGTGTTTTTCCTCTATGGTGGGGTCGTCTGGGGCGTCCTCCCCACCCAGTCCGGGGTTTCTTGGGAGGGCCATCTGTTCGGCTTTATTGGCGGGATCTTGGCAGCACGCTACATTAGCAAACAGCGCCGGAATCGGCGCAGTCGCTAGCTCAAATTGCTTTCCCCCGTCATGCCCAAAAAACAAAAGTTTCCCCACCTGCTCGGCTCGAAATGGACCGCGCAGCAAACCACCTTTGGCTGGCGACATTTCCAGGTGGTTAACCGCAAGACTGAGGGAAAATGGGTCTTTGCGGAGCTGGTCTCGACCTGCGATGCCTCGGTACGGTTTTGGCTCAATGCGCGTCAGTTGCGCGATCGCGACCTCTGGCAAGCCGGTTGGCAACCCCTCAAAGACATCCAGCCAGACCGTGAGACGGATGACACCCGAACCGGGGTAACCGATTGATGGGGGTCGGGATCACAGCCCTGGCTAGTCTATATGGCAAGCTCGTTGGCGGTGTGATGCTCGGCTGGTTTCTGGGGGGCATCCTGCCTGCCCATACCCCCCAAAGACTGGGTTGGTTTCAATATTGGCTGGGAGTTCCTCTGGGGACGGTGATCTTTTTGCGCTGGGCCGATCTGACCGGAGCGATCTGGCTGGCACCCGTCTTGGCCTGGTCGGTCACGTTCACTTGTGCGGCGATCGCCTGGCTGTGGCTGCAGCGGTCTCGGTTCGGTCAAGCCGGCACTGAAGGCACCTTTATCCTTTCAGTGATGTTTGGCAATACGGGTTATATTGGCTATCCCGTCGCCCTGAGCCTGGTGGGAGAGACTTATTTTGGTTGGGTAGTTTTTTATGACCTGCTGGGAACCACACTCGGAGCCTATGGTCTGGGAATCTTCTTTGCCCAAGCGTTTAGCTCTAAGCCACTATTGCTCTGGTCGTGGCGACGACTGTGGGAAATTGCCCGCAACCCGGTGTGGTGGGGGTTTGGGCTGGGGCTGGCCCTGCGACCCGTGGTCTTACCCGCTCCGGTGGAAACGACGCTGCGGACAGTGGGCTGGACCTTGATCATGATCTCCCTAGTGCTGATTGGCATGCGCTTTGCCCAGCTCAAGGTCTGGCAATATTGGCAGACCGCTTGGGTCAGCGTCGGCATCAAAATGCTGTTGGTGCCCTTTTTGTTTGGTTTGGGGTTGAAGGCGCTGGCAATCACGCCCCCCCTGCAACTAACGCTAGTGCTCCAGATGGCCATGCCCCCGGCCTTTGCCACCCTAATCATTTCTGAAGCCTACGACCTAGATCGAGAGTTGGCAGTTACCGTGATTTTATTGGGGTCCAGCCTATTGCTGATCCTGCTGCCATTTTGGCTTTGGGTGTTTGGTACATAGTACATTGGGCTCGGGAGCATCCCACTTTTGCCAGTATTACCCTCATCCCCCAGCCCCTTCTCCCAAAATTGGGAGAAGGGGAGCCAGATTTAAAGTCCCTCTCCCAAGCTTGGGAGAGGGATTTAGGGTGAGAGCTGCCAAATTGGGATGTACCCTTGCACTCATTCTTCAAACCAAGATTTCATTGTTGGACAGTTCATGTCGAGATTTACTCACCAAGGCTCCCAAAGTTACGATGCCAGAATTCAAAAACTCATTCCAGGGTATGCGCTTCTGCAACAACTCACAACCGCAAAATTACGCTCACTCTTGCCCTCAGCTGCCAATCTTCTGATTGTTGGCGTGGGTACGGGAAGCGAAACCCTTACATTTGCCAAGGCTAATACATCATGGACATTTACGGCTGTAGATATTTCAGCAGACATGTTGGATCTTGCTCGGCAAAATTTTGCCAAAGCGAATCTAGAAAATCGAATCAATATTCATCACGGGGAACTTTCAACCGTCCCAACCGATCAGACCTATGATGTTGCGATCTGCTTCTTCGTTCTCCATTTCCTACCCAATGATGGTTCAAAAGAAGCGTTACTATTTGCAATTCAACAAAGACTTAAACCCAGCTGCTTTCTATTTATTGCGGATTTAATGCAACCCTTATCCAGTCTAGAACGTCGTGCTCAAGCAATAATGAGTCAGCAATTAGGGCTGAGTGATGAGCAAGCTCAACAGATGCTTGAGCGACTGAACTCAGATTTCTATCCCCTTTCAGATCTGGAGTTAGAACATTTAGCCCGTGAAACTCGATTTTCACAACCGATCCAGTATTTCCAGGCTCTGGGCTTTCATTCGCATATGCTCAAGCATCTTACTTGAAGACTAGGGGCTGTTATCCGTTAGACCTAAGCTGTTGCGATGACTTGCGGGAGCATACCTGTTTGCCAGTATTGCCCTTATCCCCCAGCTCCTTTTACTGTTCTAATTTTCGCTTCTTATCTTCTAACTTCTGGATGTGTTCTTTGAGCTTCATACGCTTCAATTCCCGCTCGTTATCACCAAGCTGGAGTTTGAGCGGGGGGGTTGTGGGGCGGGGGGGAAGTGTCTGGCGATGGCGCTGACGATTCTGGACTTTCCGGGCTTGCTCACGACCTTCAATAATTAGCTCCCCAATATAGTAGAGATAGCTGGCGATCGCGATCGCGATCCCTGCAAGGGACGTAAGGACACCTGGGGTAGGCGATTGCCATTGGGCGATCGGCGTCTGTAAGCGTGGCCCCACCCACAGTGAACCCGCCAGCCCCGCTGCCAGCAGAACAATCAGCCAATCTCCCAGCGCAGCGAACCAATAGCGACCCACCGGCAAGGGTTTGATGGCAATACGCTTGCCATCGAGCGCCACACTCATCAGCCGACAGAGTTGGCGCAGATGCGCCATACCCAACAGCGGCAGCCCCACCAAACAGCTCAGCACAACCAAGGCGATCGGCGGGTGAAAGACCCCATTAAAGGCGTTGATAAGCTCAAGGAGCTTCAGCAATAAGCCCACCGCAATCAGGGTGGCAAAACTAATTAGCGCCGCCCCAGCCAGGGAGATCAGCGCCCGCACAACACATTTGGGATAGGGCAGAATGAGGGGGTAGCGCATGAGTGTTCAGAGCCGGAAACTGGAGCAATGTAACGGGCTGAGTTCTGATCATACGCTAGGGATTGTGCGAGCGGATCAGGGAAATAACGAAAGTTTGTCGGAGCAATCCCCCGGGTTGCCCCAGGAGGGTTGCCCCAAGATGATTGCTCTAGACCGTGGGACGGATAATAACCCCGAGATCAATGCTTAAAAAACTGCGTAGGCCTTGGGGGGATGCGCCCCTCAGCCTCTAGGATTGGCGTTGAGGACAGGGTTGGGCGATCGCCCTAGCGCTCACTGCTAAAAGCGATCGCCAGCCTTCATCCTCAACCAACCAGCTTGTAATTCAGCAATTTTGTAATTTAGCAACCATAGGAGTACACCATCATGGGTTTTCTCGGACGACTTTTTGGTAAAGCAGCAGAGGCCACGAAACAAGTTCTCCCCGCCGCCATCACTGGGGCGAAAGACGATGACGGCCAAGCTATTCCGCCCGAGCGAGTCGGGCTGGATGGGAAATATGACGAGAGCGGTTTGGCCAAGCGGGTGGCAGCGGCTTTTGATGACCAGAACCTACCAGATGATGGCCAGCTCTGGGTCGCCCAGACTGGGAGCAAGGTGGTGCTCAAGTACAACCCATCGGCGGAGTCGATTTTGGAGCGAGCGAAGACAATCGCCATGAGCGTCGAAGGGGCGAAAAGCGTAACGGCTGAACCCAATAGTTAGCTTGTCTCCAGCCAAAATCTCATCGATTTTGAGACCGGGTTTAGGAGAGGGGGCCAAGCCGTCGCGTGAACTTAACGCTCCATTTATCTCCTGGTGGGATTGAGTGGGCCGACCCACCTCCCCCTACGGGTACTCCTCCCAAGAGGAGATTCCAAGAGGAGATTCCAAAGTAGACAATCCCCTCTCAGGAGGCAGGGATTATTCACTGAGAAAATATCAGTCTGCCGTAAGGGCTGGGTTTCTCTGCCCGGCGTCAGTTCAATACTTCTTTGAATCCCGTTCCGGTGATGAAGACACCGACGAAAACCCCATGCTCGTCTCTGGACTGATCTTGGCGGCACTGAAAGTTAAAGGAGACAATACTGCTCTCACTGCCTACGAAGTCACTCGTCTGAACTATCGAAATCATCCCCATTATTGGGCTGCGTTTGTTGTGTCTGGCGATCCGGATCCGCTGGATTGCTAACCCCCCTACGCAATTGCTCCCGTTCTGCCACCCTACTCCCCAGAACTGTGCTTTACTGATTACTATAAAAATCCAATCTGAGCCGTTTAGTCCCTGACGTTTGCCACCATGCCCCGTTTTTTCTCCCCCATTTTTGCATTGGCGACCGCTTGTGCGGTGCCCCTGACCAGTTTGCTCTGGGCCGCGCCGAGCGCTGCTTTCTATTGGGAGGGTCGCTATCGCCATGAATTTAACGCTAAGGAGTTCCAACGCTGTGCAGCAGAGTTGCTCTCGGTGGGTGTGGATGGCGAGCAGGTACAAATCGCCTGTGCCATGGCCCTAGAGCCCACGGATCTTTCGGAATGTGTGGCGGATATTGACAACTTTACGGTAATTGAAGAGACCGAAGCCCTATT
Organism: Cyanobacteria bacterium P01_G01_bin.54; assembly: GCA_039180005.1. GTDB lineage: Bacteria > Cyanobacteriota > Cyanobacteriia > Cyanobacteriales > Spirulinaceae > SIO3F2. Next base: position 57,082 of record JBCDEB010000009.1, read on the forward strand.
TTCTTGCTTTCGCGTCCGCCGGCCGCTGGAATTGGCCGAATGTGTGGTGGATATTAACGAAGAACTGCTCGAACCCCGCTCCGTCACTGAGCTTGCCTCTAGCACCCTTGACCATTGTCGTCGTAGCTTGCTGCCGCTGCGTTTCTCGGCCTGTGTGCGGGGCTTGAGTCGGGAATCCTATGCTCCCGATGACTTTGAGCCTGTAGAGGCACTTGCCGATTGCATTCAGGCGGAAGATTTCCCCCGTGAGATTTATACCCCATCGACGAACGGTACGACTGAACCCATTCCCATTCCAGGCACGAACGAACTGGAAATTTAGGTCACTATTGTTCGGCCAGCGACTGTGGCAATTGCTCCTCCTGTTGGGGGGAGCTGTTTTTGTGGCGAGCTGTCAGGGCGATCGCCGGGCCGAGCAATGGTTTGCCCCCGATCCCCAACTCCAAGAGCAGGTGGTCTCGCAAGCGGAACCTGCACCGGAGCCAAACGCTGAGTTAGCCAATCCGTCTGCGGAATCTGAGACGCTCCCCCAAGAGGTGCTCACAGCAGTGGGCGATCGCGAAGTCAAAACAGACGGTGACACAGTACAACTCCCTTTGACCTTTCCGGAAGATGTCCCTAGCTATCCCCAAGCCCAGCTCCTCAGCGCTAGCTATCGAGCAGGTCAGGGAACGGGACAAACTCTTTGGCAGAGCAATGCCAGCCCAAAAAAGATCGCCAACTTTTACCAACAGTTCCTCACCGATAAGGGCTGGACGGTGGAGCAGCGTTACAGCGAGGCCGAGCCAATGGTGATTTTGCGCCAAGACATTCAAGAATTGCGTCTGACTTTTCCGGAGGCAGAGCAGTTTGCGATCGCCTACCAAGATACGCGTCTGGCTGACGCGGCTACCCCAACCATCCCAACGAATTCCACAGCCAAAGCAGCAGCCACGACGGATGAAGTGGTGGCTGCCCTCCAAACCCTGGACGTTCTGCCCACTGATTTTGATGCCACTGCGCTCGTCAACCGTCGCACCTTTGCCCGCTGGCTCTTTGCTGCCTATAACCAATTGCACCGTGATCGCCCCAGCCAGCAAATTCGCCCCGCCAATGCCAGCAGCCAACCCGTATTTCAAGATCTTCTCGCCAGCGATCCCGACTTTGCCGCAATCCAGGGCTTAGCCGAAGCCGGAATCATTCCCTCTCGTTTGACCGGAACTACTTCGGCACTACTCTTCCAGCCCGATGCTCCCCTGACCCGCGAGCGGCTGCTGCTCTGGAAAGTGCCTCTGGATCATCGTACTCCCCTACCTAATGCCAGCGTAGAAACCATTCAGCAGGTCTGGGGTTTCCAGGATGTAGCCCAGATTGCCCCGGACGTCTTACCCATGTTGCTGGTGGACTATGAAAATGGCGACCGCGCCAATGTGCTGCGGGTCTTTGGCTTCACCACGCTCTTTCAGCCCCAAAAGGCAGCGACCCAGAGCGAAGCAGCCCAGGCAATCGGTTTCTTTGGTTTTCAAGGTGAGGGGATTACAGCGGTTGAGGCATTAAGCTTGGTGGAGTAGCAGAACATCGATCCATTTAATACAATTCATATTTGAGCAGAGTGCAGGCTAAAGCACCGTTATAGACTGGCGTCCGCTGGGACGCTTGCAAACCGACATATTTGCTCAAGACTTTGGTGGTGAGAATGTAGGCCGTCCAGCCCGTAAACCGCTGTTTGAGAACATCTCCGAGTAGTTTGTAAAAGGCACCGAGTTCTTCTTCAATGCCAATGCGATGACCATAGGGTGGATTGCACAACAATATGCCGGGTTGGCTGGGCGCTTCGATCGCGCTCAATTCCGCCTGCAACCAATGGATCTGATCGGCTAGACCCGCATTACGGGCATTGGCCTGGGCCTGTTGCAACATTTCTAAGTCGCGATCGCTCCCCATAATCGACACGGGCAATGTCGTCACCTCCTGCTCGATCGCCGCCGCTCGAACGTCAGCCCAGATCTGAGGGTCAAAGTTGTGCCAGCGCTCAAAGCCAAAGTCGGCACGAAAGCGACCGGGTGCGATCCGGCGAGCGATCAGCGCTGCTTCCAAGGGCAGGGTTCCCGAGCCGCAGAGGGGATCATAAAACGGCACATCCCCTTGCCAGCCGGTGAGTTGAATCAAGGCGGCGGCTAGGGTTTCTTTGAGCGGTGCTCGCCCCATCGCTTGACGATAACCCCGGCGGTGAAGACTGCGACCGGAGCTGTCGAGGCTGAGTGTACCCCGCTGCTGATAGATATGTAAGTTCAGCCGTAAATCCGGTGATTGGGGATCCACATTGGAACGCTGGCCGGTTTGTTGGCGCTGCTGGTCAACGATCGCATTTTTGACCTGGAGAGCGGTGAAATGGCTATGGTTGAGGTGGCGGTTGCCCCCGGTGCAATCGATCGCTAAGGTCTGCTCAGTTGAAAGATAATCCCGCCAATCAATATTTTGAATGCTGCGATAGAGTTCTTGGGGGTTGCGGCAGCGGAACTCAGCGATCGGCACCAACACTCGAAAAATAGTGCGAGCACAAAGATTGACCCGATAGAGTAGGGGGCGATCGCCGACAAAGTGAACCCCAGCAAAATCAGGCTTAACATGCTGAGCACCGAGGGTCGTGAGTTCAGCAGCAGCCACCGATTCGAGGCCGCGGGCAACAGTAGCAAAATAGCGTGACATGGGTAGACAAGAGCTCCCAAAATGGAGGATTGAGACAACAAACGCGTGTTGAGTAGAGATTGGAGACGAGACGTTATTCTCTATTGTACGTCACTCATTCTCCTTGGCAGGAGAAAAATCGGAATTTGAGTCGAGCGATGACGTTGGAGCGCACGACCGAAGTCAATCAGTTCGGTTTTAGGACGTGTCGTCATTTAGAGCGTGTCATCAGTGAGAGACAGAAGTCTGACGGGACAAGCGATAGAGCGCCCGACCCAAACAGCAAGCAGGAAAAGGGGCTGTAAGCCAGCCACAGGAAGCGTCCGAGATCTAACTGACGACACCCCTATGCTCAGGAATCCGGTATGTTGGGGATGTATCTGTGAGCAAACTTTAAGATTTTCCTCATTGACCGAAGCTGTTATTGATTTGTCATGTCTTCGCCCCCCCAACCGCCCCAGCTTCCCCGCCCCCTTCCACCCCCAACAGTCTCCCCAATCCGTCGACTGCGGCTGCGGCAGCAGCGCCTCAGAACCAGCCGTTCAGCTTCCTCACCCGCCTTGTCCCAGCGTCCCCGCAATGGGTCTCGCACGCGCAGTTTACTCATGATCTTAGGCATCTTACTACCGTTACTCGGGTCGCTATACTTCTTGGAGCGTATTTTCTCCGCAACGAACAAGCCCGAGCTGCCCCAACCGTTACCTGAGACCGCAGAACTCTTCACCGATTTACAAGCCTTGGGAGTGGTGGCGATCGGCTATGCCGAAGGAAATCTGACCGTGACGGGCGATCGCACCGCTGCCTATTGGGGTCATGCTGATCCGGGTAATTTTCGCCAAAACCAGGGTTGGTGCTCCGATCAGGGACGAGGCGGGGGAGATCCGGATCTAGCCGATCGCAAATGCCTAGAGCGAGTACAAGCGCAACTGCCCCAAATTACGGCCGACTTTTACCATGCAGGACTTGACCCCGCCGCCGAACCAGAGGGCCTGCTCAATGCGGTTGATCTTTACAACCAAGCTGCGCCTTGGGTCAGCCGCCAGTTCCCCAAAAAGTATGCCTTAGCCCGCAAACTAGGCAAAACGGAAGAGGTCGCACTGGTTTGGGCGCGAGTGGAAGCGTTTCGTCGGGAGGGACGTATTGATGCCAGCGGTTTAATCGGCATTTGTCGCCGTGAGGCCCGCCCGGTGACCGATTGGCAATGTGTAGCCCAAGACCAGCGCCGTCGCATTCAAGCGATCGCACAGGTGTTGCAGTAGGGAGAGGTTTCTAAAGTTTCCCCTGCTCGGCCGCTCACTCGTCGCTTATGAAAGGGCTTCACCTTGGGCAGTTTTAGCCGCTACAGCGCCGATCCTGAGATGACATGCTCTAACCCAAAATCCTCCTTAAGCTTAAGAATGATCCCAATCCGGTCTAATAGATTTGCGGCTATTGAGAAAGCGATCGATTGACATTGCCGCAATACAACCATCCCCAGCCGCAACAACCGCCTGCTTATAGGGGGTATTCCGAATGTCACCGATCGCCCAAACGCCCTCAACATTGGTTGACATCGTCTCATCAACTTTAACCCCACCGTCTGGATTAAAGGCAATCTGATCACTGACAAAATCTACAATCGGCTTTGAACCGCTCTGATAGATAAAGACCCCTTCTACGGGTAGAGCTTGACTCTCAGGCTGTCCCTTCTGCTTTACTTGAACCCTTGTCACCCCCGCTTGATCCCCTTCAACTAACATTAGCCGGGTTCGACTCCAATGTTTGATCTGAGGCAGAGTCAAAAGATCTTGCGCTGCAACATCCTCCGGTTGGGGGTCTTTGACCGTAATCCAATGGACAGTAGACGCAAACTTAGTCAGAAACTGCGCTTCCTCAACAGCTTCATGGTTATTGCCCACTACGGCAACCTCCCGCTCTCTGTAAAATGCACCATCACAGGTTGCACAGTAGCTCACCCCTCGACCGAGAAACTCTGACTCCCCCTTAAACGAAGCAACACGACCCATGGCACCGGTTGCGAGTACCAAGGCACGACAAACGAAAGTTCCTTCCGGTGTGTAGACCTTCTTCAAGGTATCGCTCACATCAATCCCAAACACTTGAGCGCGTTGGTACGTCGTACCAAAGGCCTCGGCCTGTTCTCGCATCATCCTGAGTAGTTCATCACCACTCATATTGCCTGTAACACCAGGATAATTCGCGATTTTATGGGTAATCGCTAAAGCACCAACAGCAGGATTTTTGTCTAAAATAACCGTTTTAAAATCAGCACGAGATGTGTAGAGTGCGCAGGTACAACCCGCTGGGCCACCGCCGATAATCGCGACATCAAACTCGTATGTTTCCAAAGCAATAATCCCCTAATATCCTAGAGTATTAAAAATAAGATATTTTACCTTGGTAAACATAGTAGCATATTTAGCACTTATGATTCGTGGCCTTGGGATAGGCCCCAAGCCCAATAGCATTTATGATTCATATGTACCACCTAAGACTTCAGGCTGAGCCGAAGCTCTTGCTCAAATCGTCTAAAGTTGGAACTGGGTAAACGAGTTACATAAAGATGAGAAGTTATTGGTATAAATTGGGGAACTGGTTTTGGTCGGAATCTTAGCAAAAAAAGAGCCCAACGTTTTCAGGGTATATTCCCAGGTATCAGTCGCTTGACTTGACTCAGTATAGGAATCCGTTGTCAACAGAATGGCACAGCAGAATCCAGCGAGATCAATATCGAGAAAGTCAGTTTCTTCAATCAGCCAGTGGAATTGCGCCGCAGGATTATCTTTCTCCTGTTGGAGAAACTGCTCAAAATGGAAGAATAGAGAAAAATAATGGATAGCATCTTGAATACAGTTCTGGCAATTCCAAGCCAATTCGACATAACCACGATAATGGTAGCCTTGCCGCTCATAAATCATTTGGCTAAAGCATCCAGTCGTAAAAAACGAGCTCTCTTTGCAATTGAGAAAACGAATCAAGGCTTTTAATGCTAGATCAGATTGAAGCTCAGGAATAGACGTCAGCAAATCTGGTGAAGTAATCAAATTCTTAAAACCATAGTTGTTGCCCTCTCCACCTTGAAGCGAAGGGGCTTCAGAATAGGGAACCGTTTTAGCAAATGAGCTAATTGATAAGGTATTAGAGTAAGCTGACTGCATTAAACAATTCAGATAAAGGTCAAAAGAAAAAATAGCAAGTAATATTCAAGATGTTCCTAGCTCAAAATAAAGGAGTTGATGACGACTCACTCCAGCAGTAATTATCGCTAAGAGAAATATCCCGAATAGAGCGAATCCCAACAATAAACGTTTGCCTAAAAAGAGACCTGAATCCATTGCTACCAGAGGGAGGTTCGCGATCGCGATACGGAGCAAGAGCCCTACAGAAAAAACGCCACCATTCCATTATGGACAACCCCAATGTGTAACCAAAGACGTCAAAGATCTTGATCGTGCTCAAATCGAGTAGCTGAATTCCCATCTAACTGACAAAAACGATTACTAGCATAATTAGTAAAATCAGCAAGCCAATTCCAATAAAATTGAGCCATTTAAAACGCATACTTACTCTTCTTGCGTTCTATGTAATATACCCATCTTCGTATCAGGAGGATAATAGTATTCTTGATACAGAATCCATCCCGTCCGAGCTTGGATATATTGGTGAGTGCTGACACCATGCTGCTTGGCAATTGTAGCAACCGCTTTATAGTCCCAGCCTAAGTGAACGCAAAGTTCGCGCTGGCGTAACCCTTGAGGATATTTCGTTCTAGTCTTATTCATGCACAACATACCCCTAAAGAGTCATCAGGCTTAAAATGCCAAATCATACACTACGGTTTTCTGCAGTAGAACATTACCCATAAGAATCAAGACAACACCCAAACAGCTACTACAAACTATCGTTGCCTGATCACCAATTAGATTTCTCCAAAACTTACAACAGCGATTATTCCAATAGGCGGTGGGTTGAGTATGGGTCAGAACAATAATCAAGACACCGTAAAGAATATAGGTCACACTGGTAATGATTTCCATCTTTGCTAATTGATGAGCGCAGGGATGAGAGAATAGCCATAATTGGAAGAATTGATTGGTGAAGCTATTTTTAGGAGGCAAGCTGCCTGAGCTTGCCTCACCTTTTGTAGCCAATCTGTCTATGATTAATCGATATAAAAAAAATCGGTACTTGCTAAATGCTAAAACTAGCAGCTAGTGGGCAATGCCCACCTTATTTAATTACCGGATTAAATTTTTGATCTTCATCAATCATCGATTACGGCTAACTATGCTTGTGTCTAAACCGCAGCCAGTTGTTTTTCCATCTCTGGTTTGTACTGACCGTTGCTGGCTGCACTGTTGAGTTTTGCCCGATGATGAAGCAATTGCTGAGCCGTCGAAATATTGTCATCATTGCCACGCCAGCAGTCCAGTGCAGGTTGCTGGATTGCCCGTGCGTAGGAGAAGGTTACTCGCCATGGACAGGTTGCGCCGTATTTTTCATTCATGGTGCTCAAATGGGCGCTGGATTGCTCTTTTGTCTGACCACCCGATAAAAAGGCGATACCGGGTACTGTTGTTGGGACATTATTCCGTAGGCATTGAATGGTTCGTTGGGCAACCTGATCCACATTGGCCTGAGTGGGGCAATCTAGACCAGCGATCACCATACTGGGCTTAAGAATCATTTGATCAAACTCAACCTTATTGAGACGGAGTTGCTCAAAAACAACTTGAAGCGTTTTGCTGGTCACGTCATAGCAGGTGTCAATGGTGTGAGCACCGTTAATCAGAACTTCGGGTTCGACAATGGGAACAAGGCCACCTTCCTGGCAAAGGGCTGCATATCGAGCTAAACCATGAGCATTGCCGACAATGCAGGTGTCGCTGGGGATGCCGTTACCAATCGTGATAACCGCTCGCCACTTGGCAAAGCGTGCGCCCATTTGATAATACTCAGCGATGCGATCGCGGAGTCCATCTAATCCTTCTGTGATCTTCTCACCAGGGCAGCCCGTCAAATCTTTTGCACCGGTATCCACTTTGATGCCAACAATAATGCCTGAGTCTTTCATCACCTGAGTGAAGGGAACGCCGGACTGCGAAGACTGACGAATGGTTTCATCATATAAAATTGCACCGCTGACATAATCGCTCAACTTTGGCGTTGTTAGAATCAGCTCCCTGTAAGCCCGACGGCGCTCTTCGGTGGTGGGAATGCCCAGCTTCTCAAACCGTTTGTTACACGTCCCATTGCTCTCATCCATTGCCAGGACGCCCTTTCCAGGGGCAACCATGGCTTGGGCTGTGGCCCGTAATTCAGTTGCATAAGTGCTCATTCGTTCGATCTATGCCTCCTTGGCTAACCAATCTTGAGATCATTATTGCAAAATAGTTTCAATAAGTCTATGATTCAAACAGGAATTCTTTGAAGTAGCCTCAACTCGAACTGCCGATCTGGAATACGCATGTTTTGTATTCATTCGTATCAGAGCCCAACATAATCCTCTGATGTGGTTCAGGATCTGGATAGCTCGGTAGCACAAGCCATGAGCACAACCAAGAACTCTATCTCAAATCTTTCTCAATAAATTTTGAGTGCTATGCAGCAATCCGAGCCGGCATCTACCCGAGGTGCTGAGTGGGGTGGGGTTGGTGCAACACGTCCCGCTTTGAATGTTTCCCAATGGATTAACAAGAATACAGATGATTTTCAAGCGACCCCTGAGAACCCTCTCAGAACCAGACATCAAAAAATTGCGGCACATGCTCCAAAGTTGTTGGCCAAGCCTTTGGCGGACGGTTGCACTCAGAGCTGAGACCCATCGATGGGAACGGCTCATCAGAGCGTCTGACCAAGCTGAAATTGATCAATACTAATGATCTATTAGAGAGTTGTCTAGAGGAGACATTGATATATGAATGCTGCTGAGCAAGCCAATAGCATTGACCGAGTGAGCAAGATCGCATCCATTGTTAATCTATTTAAATCTCGGTTTCCAGACGTCACAGCCGATCTCAGTCCTTGGTTAAACAATCCTGAGACCCAACAGTTTGATGATGCCCATTCGATCGATTTAGCATTTCATTTTTCTCGACGGCACTTTACTTGTCAGTGCAGTTGTATTTTAATGCAAGTTCGCTTGCCGGCTTCTGCGGATAACCCTGCTGAATCAACTGCAACTGTTGAGCTCTCGGGACATGAAATCCTGGGACAGCAATGGCAATTTTCCACAGTGGGGAAATTGGAATTCCGAGGCATTATCCTGCCTTATCCAGATGCGGAGCGTAAGCTCCGGGAGATTGCCTTCAAAACATTGAAGTTGTTCAATCTAAAAATTCAGAAGTCCGGAGCATCTGATTAATCAATATTTCAGCCAAATCACTGGGAACTATTCGTATTTTTCCCTTGGTGATTTTTGCTGCTTTGTCTATGCTTGTCGACACTGCACAATTGTGCAAGCCTGTCTCAAATCTTTCTTTCACAACCCTCACTTCTGTGTATGGACAGAAACAACTGGGATTGCGATACTAAAACACATACAGCAAGACTCCGATTAGGACGTGCTTCTGGATGACAGGAGATACAACTCGTTATTTTAACGAAATAGTCTGTTGTAGGGCATCCAGAGTTGCGATCGCGTCGATCGTGGCCGCCTTTTCTTTATCATCTACCTTTTTGAGGAGGCCGAGCATCATGTTTAACCTAGACCAGTTCAACATTTCCGGTACGGTCGAGAAAGTGATTGGGCCCGGCCCCTCGCGTCGTGGTCAGATTCGGTTTCAAGGCGGTTGGTGGACTGCTCGGTGCGAGTTACCGAATGTCATTCTGCACCCCGAACAGCTCTGCCAGGTTGTGGGTCGTAAAGGGATTACGCTTCTGGTTGTTCCCCTCGGCTCGATGGCGTAGTCTGCTCACCCTAATCCGAACAGGCAGGCGAGCCACACCAGCGGCTAGTTTTAACACTTCTCTTAGATTGCACGAATTATTGAACGACTACCATTTTCCAATATCCAAGTCTTTAAGGGGCAGATATAATGTCTGCCCTTTCGTTTTCGCTGGGTTAACGTGATCCCAAGTTGTGCAATTTACCCTCATCCCCCATCCCCTTCTCCCAAAATTGGGAGAAGGGGAGACAATTCTGGAGTCCCTCTCTCAGGCTTGGGAGAGGCGATGCCCTGAGCTTGTCGAAGGGGATTTAGGGTGAGGGCGACCAAACTGGGATGCACCCGTTGGGTTAGGATTAACGATTCCAAATATCGCGCCACCAGGGCCGATTGTTCGGCTCGGGTTTGGGTTCATCGAGCCAATCGACTTTGGCACGCAGATCGGATTTGTTCCAGCCGGTGAGTTGCACGACGGTATCGAGTTCCTGTTCCTGGCGATCGCGCACCTGGTTTCGATAGTCTGCGGCGGCATCACAGTTCATCTCACCTCGGTAGGGTCGCTGGATCACATAGCGCCCCTGGTAGTTCTCGCGATTCCCCGTGGCTTGGAAGCCGAGATCTTCGGGGAATTTATTGCGGGCATAGCGCACATGGAGTCGGGTGATGTAAACGTTTTGCGGGCCAGGGGTGGGTTGAATCCGCCGCCCCGGGTCGCCGCTATTGTTACCCAGCCAAAAGACGCCGGCTTGACGCAGTTCCTCCGGTGTCAGGGGGTTGGCTGCACAGGGGTCACACCAGGCCATGTCCCAGGCATATTCCAAGAAGGCCACTTCCTTTTTCTCAGTTTCGTAGGACTTCTGGAACATCGCTTTGTAAAACACGCCAAATTCATCCTCGACAAATTCTGGAATGTTCACATTGGAGGCGATCGGCACGGTGCGATAGTTACTCACTTCCACCCGTCCCGAGGGCGTGAGGATATAAACAATCAGATCTTGCTCGCCCTTGGCATTGAGCATGCCAAGGCGAATCGGTAGCATAAATCGGGGGGACTCGTAGGCAATTTGCAGGGGTCGCAAGGATTGGAAGGCGCTGCGGTCAAATTCGGCTAGGTTGACTTTGGCCACAAAGAATTTAAACTCCTGGCGGATATAGGGCTGCAATACTTGGCTTGCGCCTCGCGGGATGTTGTAGTCATTCTCGCGCAGCCAGGTTTCTAAACCCGTGGATTCTTGGGCACTGAGGATCAGAATGTCGTATTCACCGACGCTAAAACTGGCTTCAATGGTGACGCCCAGTGAGGTTTCCCGATCCCGTTCGATCGCCGCAGTTTCTGGAATTGCATCTTCTAGAGCGCTTCGCGCTGGAGAACCAGAGAAATACACTTCACAGGGGTTGCCATCGAAATATTCCACCAGTCGGGGAGCGCTAAATTCATCGAGGCGAGAGATGATTTTGGGTTCACCCACATTGACTTGCTCTTCAGTGATGGCTACGGGCACCGGAACCACGAGGGCAAAGTCTTGGGCATCGCCTTGGTAGTCATTGGCTAGGGTGAGAATGGTGCGATCGCGATCGCGGGCAATAATCACCTGGGATGCTTGGTTAAAGAGGTCGGCATCGGCCTGGGAGACATAAAAGCCACAGAAGGCAGCTACGGGTTGGGCAAAGCCTGCGAGGAGGAAGTAGAGGGAGCCCAGGAGGGCTAGGAAGCGAAGGGGTTTCATGGATTTAGGGTTCAAAGTTCAGGGTTCAGAGTGCTGAGAAGATTTGGGGATTATAAATAGATGCATTGCTGAGTTATTCCGTAGTAAACAAATCTCGCCACCAAGCATCGCCAGAGGGTTGGGGTGGAGGCGGTGGGTCGTTGAGCCAAGCAACTTTATGGTGGAGTTCAGTAATGTCCCAGCCCGTGAGTTGGGCAGTTGTTGCAATTTCTCGGGCTTGGCGATCGCGCACAGAAGCGCGATAGGATGCTGCTGCCGGACAGTTTAAGTCACCTCGATAGGGTCGCCAGATGGGATAACGAGCTTGAAAATTGCGCCGATTGCCTGTGGTTTGAAAAGTGAGGTCTTCCGGAAAGCGATCGCGACTGTAGCGTAGATGCAAGCGGGTAATATAAGCCTGCTGTGTCATCAGACGCTCAGGAAACGGTGGTAAAGCAGAGGCGGGCTGCTCAGGACGTGGTGGAGACAATGACAGCCAAAACACTCCGGCTTGGCGGAGTTCTTGGGGAGTGAGGGGATCCGCAACGCAGGGGTCACATTGGGACATATCCCAGGCATATTCCAGAAATGCCACCTCTCGGTTCTCCTGATCATAGGATGTTTGCAATAGGGCCTGATAAAATGCATCAAACTCGTTTTCCACAAACTCAGGTACGGTGGCTGTGGTCATCTCTACAGTTCGATAGTTAGTCAACTCAACCCGCCCCGATGGTGTGAGCAGATAAACAATTAAATCCTGATCACCTTGCGCATTCAGCATTCCCAAGCGAATCGGTAGTGAAAACCGTGGGGATTCATAGGCGATTTGCAGTGGGCGCAATGTTTGAAATCCCTGCTGTTCAAATTCGTCCAGATTCGCTTTAGCGACAAAAAACTTAAAATTTTGCCGAATGTAGGGCCGTAACACTGAACTTGCATCCGGCGGTAAGCGATAGCCATTGTGTTGCAACCAAGTTTCTAAGCCCTTGGATTCTTTTGCGCTCAGGAGCAAAATATTGTACTCACCCCGGTTAAACCGCTGCTCGACGGTGACACCCAGGGTTTGATCGGATGGATACGCTAGCTCGCCTGCACTCCCCACTGGAGCTGAGCCCAGTTGACTCTCATTAATGCCGAAGCTAAATGACGTTCCCATACGGACAGCACAAGGATCGCTATCAATATATTCCACCAAGCGGGGCGCGCTGAATTCATCCAGTCGTCTGAGAATCGCCGGATCGCCGACATGGACTTGGTCCTCGCTGATGGCGACGGGAATTGGCACCACGAGGGCAAAATTCTCGATATCCCCCTGGTAGTCATTGGCCATGGTGAGGATGGTGCGATAGTGATCGCGGGCAATGATGACCTGAGAGGCTTGGTTAAACAGGCTTGTATTGGCTTGGGAAACAAAAAAGCCACAGAAGGCTGCTGCAGGTTGAGCCAAACCCAACAATAGGCAGCAAATTAAACTGAGCAGGGCCAAGAGACGGAGAGATTTCATAGATTTCAATCACTGGATTATTCGATGCTAAATAAATCCCGCCACCAGCGATCGCTCGCAGGTTGAGACGGCACAGTCGGGTCGTTGAACCAATCGACTTTGCGATGGAGTTCGGTTTTATCCCAGCCCGTAAGCTGGGCTACTGTTGCGAGTTCTTGGGTTTGGCGATCGTGCACCGAGGCTCGGTAGGTGGAGACATCACAGGTGGGCGCATCTCGATAGGGGCGTTGAATGATATAGCGACCCTGATAATTCTGCCGATTGCCTGTGGTTTGGAAACTGAGATCTTCTGGGAAGGTCTGACGGTTATAGCGCAGATGTAGCCGGGTAACGTAAACGTTGGGTGGTTGAGCGATCTGGACGACAGCGGGAGCGATCTGAATAGGTTGTGAGGCGTTAGATTGGGGCTCGATCAGCGATTGACGGGGTGACGGCAGCCAGAACACCCCTGCCTGGCCGAGTTCTTCCGGTGTAAGTGGATTTGCCGCACAGGGGTCACACCAGGCCATATCCCAGGCATATTCCAAAAACGCAACCTCTTTATTCTCGGTTTCATAGGACTGCTGGAACATCGCTTGGTAAAACTCGCCAAACTCATCTTCGATAAACTCTGGAAGATTAACATTGGAGGCGATCGGCACCGTCCGATAATTGCTCAACTCCACTCGCCCCGTCGGTGTCAACGCATAGACAATCATGTCCTGATCCCCCTGCGCATTCAGCATCCCCAGGCGAATCGGTAGTGAAAATCGAGGGGATTCGTAGGCAATTTGCAGCGGGCGTAGGGTTTGGAACTCGCTCTGTTCAAATTCAGACAAATTCACCTTAGCTACAAAAAACTTGAAGTCTTGGCGGATGTAGGGCTGCAAAACTGCACTAGCTCCGGCTGGTAATTGGTAATCGTTCTGACGCAGCCAGGTTTCTAAACCCTCGGATTCCTTAGCGCTCAGCAGCAAAATGTCATATTCGCCAATGCTAAAACGATCTTCGATCGTGACCCCTAGAAGAGACGCATCGTCAGACGGAGCAATGTTGCTGCCATCACCAAAATTAATGATGCCAATACCGCCTTGATCAAAGGGACTTGCCTCACTATCGATCGTCATGCAAGGATCACTGTCAAAATATTCCACCAAGCGGGGCGCGGTAAACTCATCCAGACGCTGGAGAATCGCTGAATCGCCCACATGGACTTGGTCTTCAGTAACGGCGACTGGAATCGGAACCACCAGGGCGAAATCCTGCACCTCTCCCTGGTAGTCATTGGCCATCGTGAGAATGGTGCGATAGTGGTCGCGGGCAATAACTACCTCAGAGGCTTGGTTAAAAAGGCTCGTATCGGCTTGGGAGACATAGAAGCCACAGAAAGCAGCCGCTGGCGGGACAAAACTCACCAGGAGTAAGAGAACGAGGCTAAATGGGGCGAGTAAAGAAGCGGCTTTCATAATTCCACCTTACGGAATTACTGTGGATTTTCTCAACGGCAAACTTGCTAAGAGTATTCCAAGGAAAAAAGTGTTCCAGAAATGAGCATTGTTAGTAGCGGGCAAGATGTACTTCGACTCCGCTTAGCAACCACCCGCGCTACGGATATCAAGGAGAATCAACCGTAGCACAGGCGTCCCGCCTGCCTCGGGATAATTATTTCCAAGGAGTACTCTAAGCAACAAACTGTTGCATTGGTGGAAAGAATCTAGAACCCACCCTGGTCGGCGCTGAGGCAGATTGGGTTGAGAGACGGTTCCCCATCTACGGGTTGGCGCAGCCAATTAAGTCACCATGGAATTTGTCCCCTTGGGTTGGCTAAATTGAAATTGTGGTGCAGACCAAAGGCGATCTAAAATCGGCGTCAACGGCGCGAGCACAAACAAAGCCCAGAACATCCCGGTGGTAAGGAAAAATTCCTCTTGGAGCAAGAAAGTCAACCAAGCCACCAGCACCGCCCAAACCACGCGGGCTTGGCGGGCATTGGGAATTGAGCGTGGATCGGTGACCATAAACAGAGCAAAGAGGAGGAGACTGCCGCTCATCAGCTTATGGAGATATACATCTGGCGTCCAGCCCAGCCAAGCGTAGCGAATGGCTTCTAAGCCCGCGTAGGTACACAAGAATGCTGCAGAGGTCTCCCAGCGTCCGACCCATTTGAGCACTAGACCGCCTGCTCCCACAAAGAGCAGCAAGTACCAGGCCCCGGTTCCCCATTGACCCGGTGAAACCCAAGCGTCGGGCGTGAGCGTCAGGGCGACGATGATGCCAAAGTTCGCGGGGTTGAAAA
This sequence comes from Cyanobacteria bacterium P01_G01_bin.54, assembly GCA_039180005.1. Taxonomy (GTDB): domain Bacteria; phylum Cyanobacteriota; class Cyanobacteriia; order Cyanobacteriales; family Spirulinaceae; genus SIO3F2. The sequence continues at coordinate 72,121 of JBCDEB010000009.1, forward strand.
AGTGTTTGTTGCCAACTCGCAGCAGGAATTTACTGGCGATCGCCACACCCCCTGCCAGCGCCATACTCCAGTAATGATTTCCCCGCAGCAACAGACAGAGTCCCAGAGCAGTGATGAGAGCGCTTTTCCAGGAAGGGGGCAACTGCACCCACTTCATTGTTTGACCTTGGAGCTTGGGAATCGCGACCTGAGCCAGCCATTGGGTCAGGAGGCAACTGGCGGCGATCGCCGCCATCAAACCCGGATCCAATGTCCAGTCTCGCGTGCTGATGCCCAACAGCAAGAACAGCCCCAGAAAGGCAATTTGCGCATCGCGTGCGTCTTGAAAAAGACCCTTGAACATATTTTTCAGCATAGGTTCAACTCCCGAACCAACGATAACCAATTTCAGAATGGCTCTAGTATGGCCGCTGGCTTGGGGAGATGGGGCGGCTGTTACATTTTTTGAAACTGGTTTCGCTCGTTATCTAACCTGACGTGAGTTTCGGTTAAGCGAAGCGATCGCATTCCTCAAAGCCTTGAAATCTCGGTGTCAAACCCGGTTGTCAGAGGACCAGCCCGACCACAGCGCCCGCTGAGGTGGAGATTGCCACCTCAGACTCCTGCAATATCGGAGCCAGTATTGTTGATTTTGTTGGGCTTCATAAGCTTTCGCACTGTTTGCTGATTCAAAACCCAGGCGTTCTACTCCTTAAAATCATAATTGCGAAAATCAGCATTCCGGTAGCCCCGCAAAAACAGCACCGCTTTAATGTCGTCACCGCGTCCGATTGGTTCGAGCCAGACAAATTTTTTGGCTTGAATAAAATCAAACCGTTCTTGGGCTTTGCCTTGGAGCATCCGGCCCACGACGGTTTCCCGACGGCTGGAAATAAACAGGCGCTCAAACGGAATCGGGCCCTCGGCATCCGGCTCTCGATAGGTGTAGCCGTCGTAGTACCAGAGTGCATCCGCATCCGCTGGATCAGGGAGATAGAGCAGGGTATCCCCAAATAGCTCCGATCGCTCCACTGTCTGCATCAGTTGCGCTAGTTCAGGGGCAACGGTCGGATTACTGAGATCTCGGGGCAAGGCCCGGGCAATCTTAGCGCTAAAGCGTTGGGTTTGTTGTTCGGCTAGCTCGCGAAAAACCGCCTGACGATGGTGTTGCACCCCCGCATTCACAAAGCTCAACAGCAGCAGCAAGCCAATTAGCGCTGTTGCACCAGCCAAGCTCCGCTTGGTGTAGTAGCCAAACCGGGGCGCGGGCGGCAGCGATCGCCCGTCATGGCCGGCCCGCATAATCTCAACGATTTCCAAAATTCCCAGAACAAAGCTCAAAGCAATCCCGGCACCCGCCAGCACTAAGCAAGAGAAAAAGACCCCGTAGAGCACGTTCTCCACCCCTTGGCTAAAAATATCCCAGTTCAAAAATTCATCAAACAAACCGACAATCAGCAATACGGCGCTGGCAATGAGCAGCACAGCAGTGGTGCGAATAATCAGTCGAAGCATTCGTTCAATCCTCCTATCGGCCGCTTCTCAGGGTTGAGCGTTATATCATTCACGCTTTACTCACCAAATTTGGGAAGATTTGGGGGACTGTCATCGTACCGCGAGGCGGCGTTCAAAGTTGAGGGTTCAAGGTTCAAAGTATTGGTACAACAAATATGCTAGGGATTTTGCCTGGATAACGCATTGCTGCCGCCCTGTAATACTGTGTTTTGAGCGACGACAAGCGGGGCTGGTAACAAATGGAAGCAATAGAGCGCGATCGCCAGTGGATGCAGCATTGTTTGACCCTGGCTCGACGGGCGATCGGCCGCACCGCGCCCAACCCCATGGTCGGTGCCGTGGTGATCAAAGACGGACAACTTATAGGTGAAGGCTGGCATCCCGGCGCGGGCCAGCCCCATGCCGAGGTCTTTGCGCTGCAAGCCGCCGGAGCTGCCGTCCAAGGGGCAACGGTTTACGTCAGCCTGGAGCCCTGCAACCATTACGGGCGCACCCCCCCTTGCACCGAAGCATTGATCAACGCGGGTGTGAGCACTGTGGTTGTGGGCATGGTAGACCCTGACCCGAGGGTTTCAGGTGGCGGCATTCAACGGCTGCGTGAGGCGGGCATTACGGTGCGGGTGGGTATTGAGCAGGCGGCCTGTGAGCAGCTCAACGAAGCCTTTGTTTGGCGCATCACCCAACAACAACCCCTGAGCATCTTGAAATATGCCATGACCTTGGATGGCAAAATTGCCACCACCACGGGTCACAGTGCCTGGGTCTCGGGCCCCGCCTCCCGCAAACGAGTGCATCAGTGCCGGGCCGAGTCCGATGCGGTGATTGTGGGCGGCAACACCGTCCGGCGCGACAACCCTAACCTCACTAGCCATGGGCTGAGCGACCATAATCCGCTGCGGGTGGTGCTGACGCGATCGCTCGACCTGCCCCCTGATGCCCAGCTCTGGGATGTTTCGGTTGCGCCCACGCAGGTTTATACCTTGCCCCAGGCGAATCCTGGGTTGCAACAACGTTTAGACGGTTTAGGCGTGACGGTGGTGACATTGCCCGATTTAACGCCAATGGCGGTGGTACAAAACCTCTACCAGCAAGGTTGGTCCCAGCTCTTTTGGGAATGTGGCGGTACGTTGGCAGCGGCGGCGCTGCAGGCGGGAATCATTCAAAAGGTGATGGCGTTTGTGGCTCCAAAAATTATTGGCGGGGTGATGGCCCCTTCGCCGGTGGGGGATTTGGGGTTGACGGACATGGGAGCGGCGATCGTTTTGGAGCGGCTTAAGGTACAAACCGTTGAGTCTGATCTGTTGGTTGAGGGCTATTTAAGAACCAAGTTACAACACCCTTAATCTCTCGAACCACATCCAGAAGCTTTCCGGGAGAGAGAGCCATCGTGAAAACCAATCTGATAAAACACTGACGAGGGGATTATCTAGAAAACCTCTGTAAATATACCTAGTGCTCTGTCATCTCTAAAATTTCGGGTTGGTGTTCTGTGAAACTCCTGTATGACAAGGTGTTCTAATAGTAGTAACCCGAAAATCAAGTCTTGACGCTGCACTAGAAAGATTTTGATATACACGAAATATTAATAAAATCTATATAGGAGCGATGAGATAGAAAAAACGAATATAATTGATGGATGAGCAGAAACACAAGATGCTCGTTATCCATTCTTTGATAAAGCGTTAAGTTACTGAAACCATAGTTAAGTATTTTTGAGTTTAGAATGACTATATTAGTTTCAAGTCCTAAGGCCAATAGTGAGTACATGGTATATTCACCTGTTTCATTTCAAGGCACTGCAGATACACCAATCACCAAAGTTAAAATTATTGCTGACAGCAGATGGATTCTGGGTAAGGTTTTGGTTGATCAGGGGAACTGGTCATTCCAATATTCTTTTAATACAATAGGCAATCGTGTTATTTCTGCCCATGGATTTAATGACAGTAATGATGAAATAGGAATAGATAATATCTCGATTTCAATTCAATCTAAGTTTACAAGAAAGAGATTGGCCGATATTGCAGAAGAAGAAGCTTCTGAGAAGCTAAAATATCCAGAAATGGTTAAATATACCAGGAAGTTCAACCCAGTGTTTGGATCTTTCACTTCAAGCCGTAACTATGAATGGTGTGCTGTTTTTGTTACATGGTGCTGTGAGCAGGTAGGACTAGCAATGCCGATTCATGCTCCAGGTGATTTTGGATATACCTTTGGTTTGGTTGAGGCATGGCAACAATGGGCTATATCAGTTGGTTATTATCATGATAACAACGGACTATTCAGCCCACAAAGAGGCGATATTGTTGTATTTGATTGGGGAGGGCGGACAATCCCTGATACAGACTGGGAGAATCACATTGGTATTTTTCTATCCATAAATGGAGATAAGTTAATTTGTGCAGAGGGAAATGTTGGTGCAAAAGATAATACCCTTAGCACTACTGCAATAAAATCGCGAGAGTCTTCAACCATCCAAGGCTTCATTAGACTTCCTGATGGCTTAAGAGTGATTTCTTGACTAGTGCTTAAGGCTAGTTCAGATCATACTAATTTGGGGATAGAATATAATGATAACTGTCGCAAAACCTGCTAGGAATGAAGTTGTCGATATCAATGAGCCTGTCGAATTTAGAGGGTCAGCCAGTGATGAAATTGTCAAACTTCGTTTCATTAGTCCATTTTTAAGTCGATCATTTCTTCTTGGTAGAACAGATGCAATAGAGGGGCAGTGGTCTTTCTCCTATTTATTTAATACCAGTGGAAAGCGCGAAATGGAGATCTTAGGCGTTGATATTCATGGAAATATAGTTGATGTGGTCGGGATCGAGTTTGAGTTACAACAAAAGACTGATGATTACATGTTTTTAGCTCCAAGTAGAGATGAGCTTACTCGTGAACTAACTTTGTATGCTACTCACTATAATGTGCATCTTGCCAAGAATACTGTAAATGGCAATCCACTATTAGATTTATCTGGAAATACATTAGGAGCAAAGCTTTCAGAGAAAGACTGGTACTATGCTGCTATGGAAGGAACAGTAAGGGTTGATTCCTCTACGTATAATTACGCTGGAATCGGTCAGGTAAAACAAGTTGATTGTCGTGTTTTCTTTCCAGGTCTGTCTGCCAATGTTCTTTACGGAACTAATCGAGTCAGATTTAAGATGTCAAATGGACCTTTTGGAGAAGGAGCTGGGGGATTTATTCTAGTCCCTTATCGTAGCATTGCCGTAGATAGGAATTTTATTGATCTTGGGTCTACTGTATATATCCCCGAAGCTAAAGGGAAAAAGGTTCAGTTGCCCTCTGGTCAAACAGCTTCACACGATGGATATTTTTTTGCAGCTGATGTTGGTGGGGCAATTAATGGAAATCATATAGATGTATTCTTAGGCATCTCGTCACGTAGGGGAGAGTTTGATTTTATTACCAGTCATCCGAGTAAGACCTTTAAGGCGTACTTGGTTAATACAATAGTCCGGACAGTTTTGCATCAAGGGTTAATCGAGCAGGAGTACTAAAGAACAAATGAGTCAATGATAAACTGAAACGCGTGTTGGCGTGGAGTAGCAAGAAAGCCATCCACCGGATAACGTGCAAGATATAGTAAAT